>VGMK01000113.1 GCA_016866375.1 Bacteroidota bacterium | reverse complement strand
CAGGGAGTTTAGCTCAGCTGGTTCAGAGCATCTGCCTTACAAGCAGAGGGTCGGCGGTTCGAACCCGTCAACTCCCACAGTAAATCCACATGGCCTTTCAAGAATTTTCTGAAAGGCTTTTTTGTTTCTGGTTCAAAAAAGGTTTAAACATTTTCTAGATGAATTCATAAAGTTTAGGAAGTAGAGCCGATGCAAATAAATTAAGCTCTCCTCTAAGCTTGAACGTAACCAATTCTTTTTCTCCCCTATTCCTAACAAAAATTAAGAGATTTGCTGGAGATGGTTTCCGTAACAACTGATATATTCGTTAAAAAAAACTATGATAGTTTTCGGATATATTCTTATGGGGCTTTTTTGCCTAATCATGTTGTATGTTATCGTTGTGCAATTTCTAGTTAGCGAAGCCATAAAAAATAGATTTGCAATTCCAAGGAGTAGTAAAAAACAGCCATTCGATGTGCAGATTTTTTTCTGGGTGGTACGTGAACTAAAAATGCTAGCTAAATTTTTAAATTTAAACTATTTCGAGGTTAATATTCTTGTGTATTACATACTCGTACCTTTGTCCTGGTGCTTTCTATTGGATTGGTACTTGGAAATTCATTACTTCACTGTTGGCTTTGTGCTACTCTGGATTTGCGTACTGTTCATTTACCGAGATTTTGCACGTTTATCGAAGCGGATGTATAAAAAATCTGTGGGCTTTTTATTGTTATTCAATCGCTTTGGAAGTAATTACTTGTTAAGTTCTGTGGTAATTTGTGTTGGTATCCCTCTTGTGGTTTACGGAGTTTTAGTAAATTTAGTGTTGTTTTAAAAAATTGCAAAAAAAATTAATTTTTTTTTGAATAATCGACTATTAAGTATGATTTTATTGTAAAATCCAATTAGGTAATTTATTTTTCCAAAATTTAAAAAAATGAAATTCAAGCCAAACGAGCTACTCATCTATTCTTCCTCCGGTACTTCCCCCTCGTCTGGTAATAATACCGTGAACGATTTTGGTTTTTCATGGCGTTTTTATCGGTACTTACTTTTTCACTAACGCACTTTATCGCTTTTCAAAATTTTAATAAAATGAAATCCCTTCGGTGCAAACCCTTCGTTGTAAAACATTTTATGCGCCTTGTAGTTTGTCGTATAGGAATCCAAGGACAACATCGTGCAATTATGCTCTTCCGCCTTTCTGTGAAGAAAGTCAAATAACAACTTTCCTACCCCACTGTTGCGATATTTTTCGCTTACAACGATATTGTCAAGTTCAAGGTACTTTCCACACCACAATTTATTGCCAATCCAAAAACCACTAATTCCAAGACACTCATTTTCTGAAAAAACACCAACTTGGCCATAATTATGCTGCAACATGAAAGCTAACTCATCTTTGTAGGCCTTGTAAGTGAGCGCTGGGTATAATTCATTCAGAATGGGTAAATATTCTAGCATTTCATCGATGCCATTCAATTCTCTAACAGTAAGTAAATTCATATCCCAAATAATTGCAGTGTAAAAATAGTATTTTAAGGACGAATAAAACCCAAACATATTTTTAATTCTTTCAAGAATTGATTGATTAAGCTTAACTTCGCCGTCAATGAAATTGATCAAACGATTTCTGGCAAAAATACTACCTGTTTGGCTTTATCTTCGGACCATGCATCGCGGATTCTACTTGCTCTATTCTTTAGGGCTATTGAAAAAGGATTCCAAATTCAAGTACCATTATGCCGTAAAAAAGTGGATTCATAAAACCGATTATGTTGTCGATATTGGTGCCAATTTGGGTTATTTTGCCAAAACGTTTTCAAAACTTGCGCACGAAGGAAAGGTAATTTGTATTGAGCCGATCCCCCTGTTTTATCAAACCTTGACTCATTTCTTAGGATCAAAAAAAAATGTAGAAATCCACAACATTGCACTTGGAAATGAAAATGGTTTTGTTACCATGGCCTTACCCGAAACCGATGGTTTTATTCGAACGGGATTGCCGCATGTCATCAAAGACGATAATATTGATCCAAAAACAAAAACCCAGCAAGTTAGCGTTTTGAAAGCCCATGAATTTCTTTTCTCATTGCCGAAAATAGATTACTTAAAATGCGACATTGAAGGCTATGAAGCGGTTGTTTTTGAAGATTTAAGAGAAACCTTAAAAAAATTTCGTCCGATTGTTCAGGTAGAGATCGCCCCTGAAAACAGGTCACAACTCCTTCAACTATTCACTGAGCTCAATTACCAACAGTTTGGACTGGTTAATTTTAAATTAACAGCTGAAAATGGTGCTCAACAAGAAGAAGGCGATTTTTTATTTATTCCACTTGAAAAGAGAACAGCTTTTATTGCTGGAAATAAGCCATGAAAATTCTGCAAATATGTAATAAAGCCCCCTATCCACCAAACGATGGAAGCAGTATTGCTATTTACAATATGTGTTTAGGTCTAATATCTCAAAATGTTGATTTACATTTATTTACATTAAATACAAATAAGCATTACAAATCAAATGATTCGATTCCTGAATCTTTTAGAAATCGAACGAATTATGTCGCATTTGATATCAATACGAATCCAACTTTTTGGGGAGCACTTAAAACTTTATTTACAAAGAAAAGTTACTTCATAACCCGATTTCATCATGCCGGTTTTGAGGCCAAATTGAGCGCTGTGTTACGTAAAGAAAAGTTTGACATCGTTCAGTTAGAAGGTTTATTCATGTGTTCGTATATTCCTTTAATCAAAAAGATTTGTACAGCTAAAATTGTGTTACGAACGCACAATGTGGAGCATTTGATTTGGGAAAGATATATTCAGCAAACTGGGTCCTTGTTTAAGAAAATGTACCTTAGGTTTGAAAGCAAAAAATTGAAAAAAATTGAACTTGAGGTATTTTCCGTGGTGGATGCTATCGTTCCGATTACACCGAAAGATTCATTTTTTATAAAACAGTTTTGCGATACTCCCTCTCATACGGCGCTAACAGGAACGAACATTGCCGATTATGACATAAAGAAATCTGCTGATTTTGACAACTTATCGCTCTTTCATTTCGGTTCAATGGATTGGATTCCAAATCAGGAAGCAGTGGATTGGTTTCTCGCTAAATGCTGGAAAAAAATCAAACGCGAAGTGCCAAATGTAAAATTTATTATTGCAGGGAGAAACATACCAAATCGATATAAACAGCTCAACGATCCATCGATTGTTATCGAGGAAAATGTTCCGAAGGCGTCGGATGTCTATCAGAAATATAATATCATGGTAGTACCTGTGCTTTCCGGCAGTGGACTACGCATTAAGATAGTAGAAGGTCTTTGTTTTGGAAAAGCTATCGTTTCAACAAAAATTGGTGCTGAAGGAATCGATTGCACCCCGGGGAAGGACATTTTGCTTGCAACAAATGAGGATGAATTCTCAAATGAAGTAATCAAATTACTTAAGGATGCTAATCAGCGTGAATGTATAGCGCAAAATGCTAGAAATTTTGCAATCCATCACCTAAACAATGAACCAATTGCTGAGAAATTAGTAGCTTTCTACAAGAATTTAATCACCTAAGAACAATGGAAGTTGCTTGGATATCAATAATTACGTCAGTACTTCTCATTCTGTACACGTATTTATTTTATCCGTGGTTGCTACAACTCCTTCCTAAAAAAAAACAGAATTGGGCCTCGTCAAACCACCCCTATTCAATTGCTGTTCTGATCGCAGCATACAATGAAGAATCTGTGATTCACGATAAATTAATAAGCGTTTTGAACCATATTCCAAAAAATATAAAACTTGACATTTATGTTGGCTCAGATGCTTCCACTGACAAAACAGATGACCTCGTAAAAGCACTGCAAGAAATCCATCCGAATCTTTTTCTTGAACGCTTCGCCGGCAGAACAGGAAAAGCTTCAATCATTAATGCACTTGCCAAAAATAAAAAACACGACATTTTTATTTTAACAGATGCAAATGTTTTGTTTACCGAAAATACCATCAGCGAATTAGTAATTCCGTTTCAAGAATCTAAAATTTCTATTGTATGTGCCAATATTGTGAAAATACCTAAAGGAAAAAGCTCTTTTGAATCTATTGAAAAATCTTACATTGACAGAGAAAATCGTATAAAAAAAATGGAAAGTGATCTGTGGAGAATTGTTATTGGAGCCGAAGGTGGATGTTACGCAATACGGAATACGTCATTTAGAGAAGTTCCTCACAACTTTTTTATGGATGATTTTTTTATGACGATGCAGGTTTTGGAAAGGAAACAATCCGTAGTTTTCCAAGAAAAGGCCTTGTGCTACGAAGACATTCCCATTGCTCCGGAGGAGGAATTTAAGCGTAAAAAAAGGATCTCCATCGGCAATTTCCAAAATTTATCTCGATTCAAAGGTCTGCTCCTTCCGAACAAAGGAGCAATAGCAATTGCTTTTTTCTCTCATAAGGTATTAAGGTGGCTTTCACCTTTTTTTCTCTTGTGTATTTTAATTTGTTCAGGCTACCTTAGTCAATTCAATATTGCGCTATTAGCTTTTTTTTGTGCTCAAATTATTATGTTATTGAGTCCTTGGCTTTCCATTTTGAAAATAAAAATCCCCATTCTTTCCTCGTTTATTCATTTTTACAGTATGAACATCGCGCTTTTCGTGGGGTTTCTACAATATGTAAAAGGCGTGAAGTCCAACGTTTGGCAACCCACTTCACGGGTGATATAGTTCAACGATTGGAAACGAAATTTTTGAATTTTTGCTTTACATATAATGCTAAGTTGTAATCACTGGCTGTCCTAAAAAAATTGGTATCCATGTCTAAATAGATGATAAAGTCATCAATTTGATTCTCAGCCAGGGTTATGAGATTATATGCAATACAGGACCGAATATACTCTTTCACCAGCGCCATTTGTTTGTCTTCTAATTTCATTTCAGCAATCCATCGCTTGTTTCGTTCTTTTTTGGAGAAAGTTTCATACAAATAGCTTATTGGGCTCTGAAGTGCCGCTATTCCAGTGACAGTTCTCGTTTTTTCCAAAACTAGTCTCTGACGAAGTTCTTTAATTTCAGCAGCTGTTTTTATTGGTCTAAGAATTACCTCATTAAGTTTTTTTGATTTGTATTTTAAAACAATTACTTTAATATATGAGCACGAAATTTCCTCCTCTACAACGAAGGTTTCTTTGGGATATTCTTTTACTGAAACTACAATGGTATCTAATAATTTGGCCTGAATTAAGAAAGAACCATCTGGTTGACCAAAAACAGCTGTTCCTTTTGTCTTGTTGTAAACAACTGTTTGATAAAAAGATTGAGGTCTTAAGGTGTCAATAACTTTTCCCTTAATTGTAATATATCCGCAGGAAGACTGGGCATGAAATTGTTGGAGAATGATGATAAAGAGAACAAAAAAAAACTTAATCATGCTAATAATTCGAAGTCATAAAATACCAATCAATTGAAATAATATCATTTCGCATTAAAAGTAAAAATAGAAAGGGTAACACGAGAGTGGCTAAAAACCATACTGAAATCACAACAATTTTTCCGAATAAGCCAAGATCATAATGGACAGGAGCGACTAATAGTCCTTGAACGTAAGAGGCAATTACAGTTTCATCGACAGTTTCTGAGTGAGTGATAAATTTCCTGAGTAAAGAATTATTTTCTAATACAAAATTTCGAAGTGTTGCGTATTCAGCATTTGTGAGGTCATTGTAGGTAGTTACAAAGTTAATGTTCTGCTCATCCAACTCTTTTCGTTGAATCATGCTCCTCTGTAAATTTCGTACCCTTACACCCATCAAAAATCCAAAAATCGTTAATGCCCATATTTCCATTAAAAAACCTGAAATAATTAAAATAAGTGAGGATAAAAAAGCAAACACCAATAAAAATAAATCTGTTCGTTTTTTTGCAATTAACTTCACTAATTGCCCGCCGTCTAATGGATCTAAAGGTAACAAATTGGTTATATTTAAAAATAGAAATAGTACAGATAGATTCAAAAGAGACGGGATTTTATAATAGTTTGCAACAAAAAAACAAATCGTCCCAAACAAAACACCTGGAATTGGGCCGGCTAAAACAACGAGTAAACTTTCTCGTTGGGAATATTTATCCTTATATCCTTGAACAAAGGCCCCCATCATGGGGATAAATAGCATTTTGACACTTTTATATCGAAACCTTTTCATGGCGATAAAATGACCAAATTCATGAATTATTAGAACGAGTACGAGGTGTGCGATGAACTCAAATTCGCGATCAAAAAAGAACAAGAAAAACCCAATGAATAGAATAATTGAAAATATGGTCAAACCCCAATTACTGTTTTCAGAGGGTTTGGCTAAAATTGGTTTTTCAGGAAAATCAGAGTAGCTGCTCATCCTGTGAATTTACGGCATCCCGCCCATTCCTTTTAATCTGTTCATCATACCCATCATATTTCTTGGATTACTCATCATTTTCATCATTTTTCGCATATCCTCGAATTGTTTGAGCAATTTATTGATTTCTTGTACATTCGTACCGCTACCATTGGCAATTCTGTTTTTTCTGGTCACATTAAGAATTCCTGGATTTGACCTTTCTTTGGGTGTCATTGACAAAATGATAGCTTCAATGCCTTTAAAAGCGTCTTCGGGGACATCCACATCTTTCATTGCTTTTCCCATTCCTGGTATCATACTCATGAGGTCTTTCGCGTTTCCCATTTTTTTTATTTGTTGAAGCTGTGCTAGGAAATCATTCAGATCAAATTGATCTTTCATAATTTTTCGCTGAAGGCGTTTCGCCTCTTCTTCATCAAATTGCTCCTGTGCCTTTTCTACCAAGGAAACGACATCACCCATTCCTAAAATCCTATCCGCCATTCGTTTCGGATAGAAAACGTCTAGGGCATCCATTTTTTCACCAGTACC
>VGMK01000112.1 GCA_016866375.1 Bacteroidota bacterium | reverse complement strand
AATGGATAAATTATACGATAAAGCCGAAGGGAAAAGTTCGTTTTCTGCGGATGAGTTTTGATTCCATTGCTTTGCATTAAGTGCGGCGTATCCGCGACAAATATTCAATTGACCATCGGCATAAAAATTTTTATAAGAATAATCCAATGCAATATTGAATTGATCTGTTTTTGAATACATATCTGTGGGACGATAATGTTTAAGAATAGGGATTCCTACCCGTACGGCAAACCATTTATATGCGGCCCCGATACCTAAAATAGTGCGAAAATTATTGCGGTACTCGATATTATCGAGATCTCCTGAAAATGGGTATGAGATATTGAACGGAGCTGTATTATATCCAATATCTGCATAAACTACCCACTGATTTCTGAAGTCTTCAATACCAACGGTATCAATGGCTGATTGTGCTAAGAGCCGCCCCGTGATCCCAATGCTAACGAATAATACCTTCCAGTCCAAGGATAAATGCATAAACTTTTGCTACTTCCATTCGCTCCGATGCTCTGCCGGAACCACCGCCATGGCCGGCATCCATATTGCAATCGAAAATTAAGGGATTATCATCTGTTTTAAACTCGCGCAGTTTGGCAACATATTTCATAGGTTCCCAGTATTGCACTTGAGAGTCGTGATAGCCTGTCGTCACATACATGGCTGGATAATCCATTCGGTGTAAATTGTCGTAGGGTGAATATTTTAACATGTAGTAGTAGAAATCAGCTTCGTTGGGGTCCCCCCATTCTTCATACTCACTTGTAGTAAGCGGGATAGATTCATCTAACATCGTTGTAACCACATCCACAAAGGGCACTTGAGAAATGATTCCCTTCCATAAGTAAGGGGCCATATTAGTAACAGCTCCCATTAACAAGCCCCCAGCACTTCCTCCTTGAGCGTATATTTTGTTTTTATCACAGTAACCCATGTGACCTAAGAACTCGGCGGCGTTTATGAAATCAGTGAAAGTATTAATCTTCTTTTGAAACTTACCTGCTTCATACCAGTTTTCACCCATGTATTTACTACCACGAATGTGTGCAACAGCATAAACAAAGCCTCGATCTAATAGACTCAATCGGGTGGCACTAAATACATCCGGAAGGGTGTACCCATAAGAACCGTATCCATACAATAGGCAAGGTGCTTTTTTTAGGTCCGTCCCTTTTTTGTATACCAAAGCGATCGGTATTTTTGTGCCATCATTTGCTGTTGCCCAAATGCGTTGGGAATTATAGTCCTCTGGTTTAAAGGATTTATCCAATAATTCTTTTCTAAACCAAATTGTTTTAGCTTGGTTTGTCATGTTATATCGGTAAACAGTGGGAGGTGTAGTTAAAGAATTATATGCGAAAAACAAATCATCTGTATTGTAATTATCATTGACACCCAGACCAAGGAAATAAGTTTCTTCACCAAAGGCAATAGTACTTTCTTCTTGATCATTTAAGTTTATCATCTTTATTCCGCGAAGACCGTTTGATCTTTCCTCTATTACAAGATAGTTTTTGAAAGCACTCAAGCCTTCAATAAGCACTTCTGTTTTGTGTGGGATTAATTCTTTGCACAGATTAATGTTTTTTGGGAAAGAAGGGGCATAAAGCACTTTTCTATTACTAGCTCCCTCGTAATTTGATAGAATATAAAAACCCTTTTCGTGGTGTGCCACTTCATACATATGTCCGCTTCGACGAGGAAAAAATACTTGTGGTTTATCTTCGGGATTATTGGCATCTATCCAATGAAGTTCCGAGGTTGTTGAGCTGTAACAGTAAATAAATAAGTACTTGTTTGTGGTTGTTTTTCCAATGCCTACACTGAATTTTTCGTCCTCCTCTTGATATACTAACTCATCTTTTTTAGCGTCTGTTCCTAGAACATGTCTATATATTTGATAATCTCTTAAGGTTTGTGGATCTTTTTTGGTGTAGAAGACTGTTTTATTGTCATTTGCCCAAACTAATCCCGAGGCGTCTTCAATTTTATCTGCCAAAAATTTACCAGAATTATTAATACGAAATGTAATTTGATATTTTCTCCTTCCCACAAAGTCTTCTGTAAGTGCAACAAGTTTATTGTTGGGAGACAAAGACCAATCTGCCAATTCGTAAAAAGTTTTCCCCTTTGCACGTTCGTTTTCATCGATGAAAACCGAATTTTTTTTATTTCCTAATAATACTACTTGTTGGTAGTCTTTTCCCTCCAAATTTCTTGTTTGAAATGTCAATCCATTAAGAATATAGGGAGAGCTAACTTCGTTTGGATTTATGCGCTGGTCGAATTCTTTGAGTAAGCCATCAATGAGTGGGGTGAGTGGAGCAAAATATTTTTTTTGGTATTCATTTTCTTTAGCGATATGATCAAGAACAGGCTTACTGTCGCGTTCTTTCATCCAGTAGTAGTCATCCACGCGCTGATGGCCATGTTCTTCAAGTATATGAGGTTTTTTTGTAGCGTATGGAGCCTGAGCAAATGAAAAGTTCGTCATAAGGGTGAAAAATAAAAAATTGAGAGACCGCTTCATTGTTATGATTTAAGCAAAAATACGGATAATCTTTTGCAGATTGCGTAATTTAGTGATGTGAAAAAAATATACAGATTTCTTCTGAATACCTTACCAAGGCCTGTATTGATTAGATTAAGTTATGTCTTTAAGATTTTCGCCCCATTGTTATACCGAGGGAACAATGTCACTTGTCCGGTATGTGAGCGGTCTTTTTCTAAATTTTTGTCCTATGGGTCAAGTGTTGCACACCGTGAAAATGTCTTATGTCCATATGATTTAACCCTGGAACGCCACCGGTTGATGTGGTTATATTTGAAAAAAGAAAGCAACTTTTTCTCTGCCCAAGGACTCAAGGTGTTGCACATTGCCCCTGAACAGTGTTTTTTACCTTTATTTAAGAAGCAATCTAACCTCACCTATTTGACAGGGGATTTAGAGTCTCCAATTGCCGATATACACTTTGACTTGCATGCAATTCCTCTTGAGGATAATAGATTCGATGTGGTTTTTTGTAACCATGTAATGGAGCATGTGCGTGATCCGAAGCAATGTATGAAAGAAATTTATCGTGTAATGAATAAAGGAGCATGGGCAATCATGCAAGTTCCTCAAGATTTCAATAGAGAAGAAACTTATGAGAATGCGGAAATTACATCTCCTGAGGAAAGAGAAAAACATTTTTGGCAAAAGGACCACATACGTTTATTTGGAAGAGATTATCCGCGCTGGTTGGAAAAAGCGGGGTTTAGTGTAAAAGAATTTGACTTAAACAAGCATTTCTCCGAGGCAGAAATTGATCGCTATCGTTTAATGAAAGGAGAGGTATTATATATAGCATGTAAGAATTAGAATTCTAAGCTTTAAAGGGGATTTAAATTAATATGACAATTAGAAAGAACACGCGTATTAAAACTAATTTTTAAGTACAATACCGATTTCTAAGAGAATATTACAAACATCACCACTAGCCTCAATATATGCCATATGGCCGGTATTTTTCAAAATGTGTATCCGGCTTTTTTCTCCAACTTCAACGATGTTTTTAATTGGAATAAGCTTGTCCTGAGACCCGTGAATAAATATAAAATCCTCTGGATTTTCTTTTACAAGTTGCGAAAAATCAGCGCGAGTTCTCATCGCAAGTGACGAATAGGCAATACCGTCTGCACTGATAAGAAGCGCCTCTTTTTTTAAGGCTTCAATTTCTTTGTGATACAATTTCGGATTATAAAAAAGTTTTGGAATGGCCTCATTAATAAATATTGCTTTGGCTTTGTAAGCGATATCAGCAACGCGTATTCTGTCTTTCTTTTTTTCTTTTGTATCGCCCCAAAAGTTTGAATTTATCATCACGAGTCGCTGAATTTGTAAGTTTTTTCGTGAGAGTAATTCTAATCCTACATAGCCCCCCATGGAGTGACCTACTACAGTCAAGGGCTGTGTATTAATTTCTTTTAAATGGGTTTCGATTTCCTCAGCAAAGACTGCGATTGAAGGATTATCCAAGGTACTAGGGAGTGGAGACAACCCGTGCCCTGGCAAATCTATAAGAATTTTCTTTCCGGGAAGTGTTTCGAGAGGCAGGTATGACCAAATGGTAGAAGTTTCGAGAAATCCGTGTAAAAAAAGCCAATGCGGAGCCCCTTCACCATTTGTGATAATATGAACCATTATGCGTTCATCAATGCTTCAATATCATCCGCTTCGATTGGGATATCTCCCATTAAATTGAGTGGAGCCCCGGTTTCTTGTACGACTAAATCGTCCTCTAAACGAATGCCTAATCCTTCCTCCGGAATATAAATACCAGGTTCACATGTGAAGACCATTCCTGCTTCTATCGGGAGATGCCAAAGTCCCACATCGTGCGTATCTAGACCAAGAAAATGCGAGGTGCCATGCATAAAGTATTTTTTGTATGCGGGCAATTCCGTCGATTGATTTTTTATATCATCCATTGAAATCAATCCTAATTTTACGAGCTGCTCTTCCATTAGGACTCCAACTTGTTTGTGATATTCTGCCATGATAGTACCGGGTATTAAAAGTTTTTGCGCTTCATTTTTTACATGAAGTACAGCATTATATACAGCTTTTTGCCTTGCCGTGAATTTTCCGTTCACAGGAACACAGCGGGTTAGGTCTGAGGAGTAGTTTGCATATTCGGCACCGACATCGAGAAGAATAACATCCCCATCTTTACATTGTTGATTATTCTGAATATAGTGCAGTACACATGCATTTTTCCCGGAAGCAATGATGGGGGTATAAGCGAATCCTTTTGAGCGATTTCGCAAGAATTCGTGCGCTAACTCAGCTTCAATTTCGAATTCCCAAACTCCAGGCTGAATGAAAGAAAGTAGTCTTCTAAAACCGGCTTCAGTAATTTTACAGGCTTGTTGCATTAAATCAATTTCTGTAGTTTCCTTCACCGATCTTATTTTATGGAGAATAGGCGCAGACTTATAACTTTGGTGTGCAGGAAATTCAATCTTTATCTTTTTTATAAATCTATCTTCGCGTGTTTCGACCTCAGTGTTAGCCCTTAAGTGTTCATTGGTATTAAAGTAGATGCCATTTGCCTCTGCCATTAACTGTTTAAATATTACATCAAATTGTTGGAGCCAATAAACTGTTTTAATTCCTGAGGTGTGAAATGCAGCTTGCTTGGTTAGTCTTTCTCCTTCCCAAATTGCGATGTGTTCATTGGTTTCCCGTAGAAAAAGTACTTCCCGGTGAGCCGTATTATTGGCTTGGGGAAAAAGTACGAGTATTGATTCTTCTTGGTCAACACCGGATAAATAAAACAGGTCTCTGTGTTGTTGAAAAGGCATTGTGCCATCCGCAGAAATTGGGTAAATATCGTTGGAATTAAAAACAGCTAAACAGCCATTTTCCATTTGGGACGTAAACTTTTTGCGGTTCCTAGAAAATAAATCAGCAGGAATTTCATGATATTTCATATGCATTTATTTTTGCTTACGAAGATACAATAAACGAAGGAAAGATTAAATTATCTAGCTTGTTGGGTGGTCTTTTTCAGGTTTTTGTCTTCACTGTAAGCATCACATCCAGCTTTTTTCGATTTGCACGAAAAAATGAAAACACTTGCAAAAACTACTACACTTAAATAAAAGAATTTACGCAGATTCATATTAGGAACACAAAAATAAGTAATTTTTTTAAAAAACAAGACGAGGCGATTAAAGTTCTTTATTCTTTAAACCAGCTGGCATAATGGGAATAGTTTTGGGCAATACGCCGAACTTCTTCTTTAAAAAGTTCGGGGCTTAAACGTTTTACTTTTTTTGCTGGAATTCCGGCAAATATACTCCATGATTCCATTTTCGTGCCTTCTAACAATACCGCGCCCGCGGCAAGGATGCAATTTGAGGAAATATAACAATTGTCCATTGCGATTGCCCCCATACCAATAAGTACATTTTCTTCAATCGTGCAACCATGGATTATGGCATTATGGCCGACGGACACATTATTTCCTATCATAACGGTGGTTTTTTCATAGGTGCAGTGCAAAACAGCGCCATCCTGAATATTCACGTTGTCTCCAATTCGTATCGAATTTACGTCTCCTCTAACCACGGCATTAAACCAAATCGAGCAGTTCTCCCCCATAACGACATCGCCTACAACAGTTGCGTTTTCTGCTAACCAGCAGTTTTCTCCAAATTCAGGTGTAAATCCTCTGCAGGATTTTATCAAGGCCATTATGTATCTAGTTTTTTCACCATGGTAAGTATAGTAGCCAATGCAACGGTTTCTCCGGTTTCATCGTACACGTCAACCAAGAATTTTACAATGCCTTTCGGTATATCCTCTTCACTTCGTTTTTCTTGATCTATTTTTTCTTTAACTGTACAACGAACCCCAATGGTAGCCCCAGGATAGACTGGTTTTGTGAATCTTGCTTCTTCAATTCCATAGTTCAGGAGGACAGGTCCTTTTTTAGGGTCAACAAATAATCCTGCTGCTTTGGATAACACAAAATAACCATGAGCTACGCGTCGTTCAAAAATAGTTCCGCCCAATGAAGTTCCGTCCATATGGGCATAAAAATTGTCGCCTGAAACATTGGCAAAATTTACGATATCGGCCTCTGTTACTGTGTGTTTGTGTGTAAAAACAGTTTCTCCCACCACGAGCTCTTCAAAATGTTTACGAAATAAATGAGGATTCGCTTCTGTCATTTCAGCCCCAACTTGAAATTGTCGTGTTATTTTAGAAATTGTTGTGGGATGGCCTTGTATGGATGTTCGTTGTAAATAATGTAAAACACCGCGTTTCCCTCCCATCTCCTCTCCTCCTCCTGCTCTTCCTGGCCCTCCGTGTGTAAGGAGTGGCATAGGGGAACCGTGACCCGTGCTTTCTTTGGCACAATTGGC
>VGMK01000111.1 GCA_016866375.1 Bacteroidota bacterium | reverse complement strand
CGCCTAGTGTTGTT
Source organism: Bacteroidota bacterium (assembly GCA_016866375.1). GTDB lineage: Bacteria > Bacteroidota > Bacteroidia > Flavobacteriales_D > Crocinitomicaceae > UBA952. The sequence continues at coordinate 6,904 of VGMK01000111.1, read as the reverse complement.
TGTCCCGGCACAGAAAATTTTTCGATAGTAATTGAATCAATACCGGTTGTTAATGGAGGGCCCGACCAAACAATTTGTCTTGGTTCAAGTGTGACATTATCTGGTTCAGGTGCCGTTAACTATTTTTGGAATAACGGATTAACAAACGGCATTCCTTATTTGCCAAGTGTAGGCCAAACACAATTTATTGTTCAAGGTGCAACAAATGCCAACTGTATTTCATCAGATACCGTGCTTGTTACAGTGGAAAATTGCTCTCAAGAAGATAGCTTAATTTATTGGGTGCCAAATACTTTTACTCCTGATAACGATGAGTATAATCAAAATTGGAATGTTGTATTCTACAGTGGTTTTGATCCATCTTCGTTCGAATTGTATCTTTTCAATAGGTGGGGAGAATTAATTTGGGAAAGTCGTGATGTAAATGTGGGTTGGGATGGAACTTATTTTAACGGGAGGAATTGTCCAGATGGGGTTTATACCTGGATTCTTAAATTTAAGAGGCTTCTAACTGACGAAAAGCAGACGGTTAACGGTCATATTACCCTTATCAGATAGGTATCTTAAAATAAACTTTCAAAAACTTTTTTAAATTTTTCAACTTTGGGTCTTATGACTGCCTGACAATATAGAGCCGTTGGATTACGCTGGTAGTAGTTGACATGGTAATCCTCAGCAGGATAATAAGATGAAATAGGAGAAATTTCTGTTACAATGGGTTTACTCCATATTTTACTCTCTTCCAATTTGCGTAAGAGTAATTCCGCCTTTGCCCGTTGCTCTTCACTGTGATAAAAAATAACAGACCTATATTGCGTTCCAATATCATTTCCTTGTTTGTTTAATTGCGTTGGATCATGCAAAAACCAGAATAATTCGAGTAATTTTTCAAAGGATAATATTTCCGTATCAAACACAATTCGTGCTACTTCTGCATGCCCTGTGTTTCCACCACAAATCTGCTCATAAGACGGATGATCAATTACTCCACCGGCATAGCCCGGTTCAACTTCTATAACACCTTTGAGGTCTCTCAGGCATGCCTCAATGCACCAAAAGCAGCCAGCTCCTAAAGTAGCTTGATTTATCATGGTTCAAAAATACTTATTTAGGAACAAATTGTAAAGAAGCCGAATTGACACAATATCGCTTCCCGGTTGGCATAGGTCCATCGTCAAAAACATGTCCTAGATGCGCATCGCAGTGTGCACATCTTATTTCCAATCTCAATATGCCTAATTCATAATCCTCAATTTTCTTTACTTTTCCTTCGCTTAGAACATCATAAAAACTTGGCCAGCCCGATCCCGAGTCGTATTTGGTTTCACTAGAAAAGAGAACATCATCACATGCAACGCAAGTATATACTCCTTTTTCATGATGATTCCAATATTTTCCTGTAAATGGTCGTTCAGTTCCACCATCCCGTACTATGTAACATACATTTTCTGGTAGTGCCCTCCCATTGAATTGATTTTTCTCAAAATTCGAGGATTTATTTCCAGACATTTCACTTGAACTTCGACTGTTGTTCTGAGCACAGGAAAAGAAAATATTCAAACTAAGCAATATACATAAAAACCTCATAGCTTTTAAACAACTTGGAAGCTTAAAAGTTCCATGAAATTAATCGTACTTTTGCCAATGCAAGAGTCTCTCGGACCTAATTTTTGGAGAAGTTCTCTCTCTATTTTCTTTTTCATTGTTGGTTTCAACTTGATTTTACCAGAAATGAACGCATTCATCACACAACTCGGTGGTGCCTCATGCAAAGGATTAATTATAACTCTTTTCTCAATTAGCGCTCTTCTCTCCCGACCTTTTTCCGGTAAGCTATCTGATGTAATAGGACGTAAAAAAGTTATTTATTTTGGAATTTTTATTTCGTTTTTTGTTGCTACTCTTTATCCTTTTTTTCTCACAGTTCCACTATTTCTCTCTTTGCGATTTATCCATGGATTAGCAGCCGGATTCACTCCAACAGGGGCTACCGCTTTAGTCACCGATCTAATCCCGGAAAAAAAAAGAGGGCATGCCATGGGTATTTGGGGGACATCCATTTCCTTGGGGATTGGGGTCGGTCAAGGCCTCGGTTCCTATATTTTTCAATTAGGAGGTTTTGATTGTTTGTTCGGATGTGCTGCTTTTTTTTCCGGGCTTTCACTTCTGCTTACTCTAAAAATTCGTGAGACGCTGCCTTTACCTAAAAAATTTTCAGTCGATTTATTAAAAATTCGCAGAAAAGATTTATTTGAAAAAAATGTTTTACCTGCTGCTATAGCTATGGTTCTTACAGCGCCATGTTCAGGATTTCTTTTCGTTTTAACCCCAGATATCTCAGAAAACTTAGGTATCGAAATGAAAGGACTATATTTAGGAATATATGCCATTCCAACTATTTTAGTTAGGTTGTTTTATGGAAAATTATTTGAAAATGTAAAAAGAGAGATAGCCATGTTGGTGGCCTGTATTTTTTTATTGGCCAGCATGATCCTCTTACAACATACCGAAAGTATTTTGACCTACACATGCTCTGCCTTAATATTTGGAATTGCGACAGGAATATCAAGTCCGACGCTGTTTGCCTGGACTGCTGACTTATCGCCAACCTCAAGAAGAGGTGTCGGAGCAAGTACAGTTTTTATTGCTTTGGAGTTAGGAGTTATGATTGGAAGTGCCTCTACCCTTATATTTTCAACTCATACATCTTCCTACATCAACAATTCACTTTTAATTGGCATTGGACTTATTCTTGTGGCAATGATTTATTTACTCAAACGACTTAGCATCAAACGTGAGACTTAATATTTTCCGATAAGAATTTTCGAATAATAAAGTGTCCAAGGTATATAAGAGGCGTTAATAAGAGCGCAATTAAGAGTTTCAAAATATAATTTGTTGGAGCCATCAAGAGAAATTGATCCATTGATATTGCCCCAGGCAATACAAAACCAATATACAAGACAACGTAGGAATCTATGAATTGAGATAAGACTGTACTGCCTGTACTCCGCAACCAAATAAACTTATTACCTGTTTTATTTTTAATTTTTTCAAAAACGAAAGCATCAATTAACTGAGAACACAAAAAGGCAACAATACTGCCAATAATGACCATTTGTGCTTGACCAAAAACCCTTGAATAAGCATCATTATCGGCAAGCGTGGAATTTGGAATTTCTACGGCAGGAATAGCCAATGAGAGTCCAACAATGATAAAACAATAGCCTATTAAACCTGCGGTTATCCACGACAAACGCTGTACTGCTTTTTTTCCGTAAAACTCGTTCAATAAATCAGTTAATAGAAAAACCACCGGCCAAGGTAATATACCAACTATTGTTGTGAATGGACCAACGGCTTCTGTTCCAAAATTAAATTGTATGGGTATTTCAATAAGCTTATTACTAATTAACTCCGCTGTAATTGCATTCGTAATAAATAATCCAGACAGAACAACAAACAACCAGAAACGTTTAGATTCAATCTTTGCTACCTGCATAAAATGATGTGCTAATTGCCCCCATAATCCAATCTTTTCGTTTTGACATAGCGCTGTATGTAATAGCGACTTTTACGGAAGCTGTCTATACGAACCGAACTTCCTGCGGAGTGTATAAATCTAATGTCACCATTAGCAACCTCGACGACGAGTGCTACGTGACCAATCGAAGATGATCGCACATTACTTCCTTTAAAAAACATTAAATCCCCTGGCTGAATTTCCGAAATAGCGACTGTTTGCCCTAGTTCTGCGAGGCCATAACTGGTTCGGACCAATGAAAAACCAAAATTTCTAAAAACATAATTTATAAAACCAGAGCAATCGAATCCTGAAGGGGTTGTTCCACCATAGCGGTATGGGACACCCAAAAAATTCTTGGCATAATTTATTAAAGCCGAAGCTTTATCATTAGGTGCTTTTTTATATGTTGAATCGATCCTGAGTGCACCATCACCAACAATTGTTTGCGACTTTCCGGGCAAATAAATCAAAACAAAAAAAATTATTAAAAAACTAAGTCTTATTTTAGCTTTTACCATAGCGGAAACAAAATTATAACTATTTTCGAAAAGAAAAGCAATTGAAACAATGCCACTTATTGATTTGCAACAACTTAACAAATTATACTATTCCATTGGAGAGGTTTCTGAAATGATGGGGGTAAACGCTTCGCTCATAAGGTTTTGGGAAAAAGAATTTAAGTTCGAAATTGCGAAGAAAACCAAGAAGGGAAATAGATTATTCGCGGTAAAAGAAATAGAATTAATTAACAAGATTTATCAATTGCTAAAATTAGAGGGATATACAATTGATGGTGCGAGAAAAAAAATACACGAGAGAGGCAAGTCTTCAACTACTTTTGAGGCAGATGCTAAAAAAAGGGAAATTATTTCATTTCTAGAGGAATTGAAAACAAAACTCCATTCATTGAAAGGTTCTTAAACATTATAAACTATAATTGGTTAATAAACCATGAAGCAATTTGACGTTCCGTCTGTATATCGTTCTTCGATTATTGGAAAGATAAAATCGAAACGCAAACTTGAAGACCCGAGAAAAAAAGATTTTAGTGCTTCAGAGCATGTTATTGGTAAAATAACATTCATTATTCCTCGTCATTTTGGCTTCTGTTACGGAGTTGAGAATGCAATTGAGAAAAGTTATAAAGCAATCGCAGAAAATCCTAACAAACGTATTTACCTATTAAGTCAGATGATTCATAATCCTGATGTAAATGACGATTTACAATCCTATGGTCTAAAATTCCTACAAGATACAAATGGCCGTCAATTAATTCCATTTGAAAGCCTAACGCAAGAGGATATCGTCATAATTCCTGCATTTGGCACTACGTTACAAATTGAGGATCAGTTAAGGAATAGAGGTGTAAATATAGACACTTACAATACAACCTGTCCTTTTGTAGAGAAGGTGTGGAATCGGTCTGAAAAACTAGGTGAGAATGGCCATACATTGGTTATCCACGGCAAGTATGAACACGAGGAAACGCGTGCTACATTTTCCAGGAGTACTAAAAACGCTCCTTCGATAATAGTAAGAGACTTAAAGGAAACCCAAGTTTTAGCAGATGCTATACTTGGTAAGATATCAGAAAAACATTTTTTTAATCATTTCCTCAACAAGTTGTCTGATGACTTTCAATTCTCAAGGGATTTAAAGAAAATTGGCGTCGTAAACCAAACTACGATGTTAGCATCCGAGACTCAGGAAATAGCAGATTTTTTGAGGAAAACAATGATTTTAAAATATGGAGTAGACGAAATTAGAAATCACATTGCAGACACGCGAGATACCCTCTGTTACGCAACCAATGACAACCAAAGTGCTACCCTCGGTTTGCTGGAAAATATAGCTGATTTTGCAATCGTTGTTGGCGGTTATAATAGTTCAAATACAAGTCACCTGGTCGAATTACTTGAAAGAAAATTTAAGACATATTACATTAAAGGATCCAGTGAAATCCTTTCTAGGAACGAAATCCTTACTTACAATATTCACCAGCAGACCCTTGAGAAATTTACTCAATTCCTTCCCCAGAAAGAGCCCTTGCGAATAATTGTAACTTCAGGTGCGTCATGCCCCGATTCCATGGTTGATAGCGTTATTCGCAAAATTGTGTCGCTACATCATCCGAATGAATCAATTGATAGACTTTTAGAACAAATAGTAGTATGAAAATTTACACAAAAAAAGGAGATAATGGAACTACCGGTTTAATTGGTGGCACACGTGTCCCAAAAAATTCATTGCGCATTGATGCATACGGAACAGTTGATGAATTAAATTCATATATGGGAGTCCTGAGAGATTATCCCATCGATGAAAAGTACAAAAAACAACTAATTGAAATTCAAGATCGTTTATTTACCGTTGGTGCAAGTCTTGCCTCTGATCCAACGAAAGCAAAAATGAAAATTCCTAACCTAACTAATGTTGATGTAGAACAATTAGAGATATGGATTGATAAAATGGACATGGAACTGCAACCTATGAAATTCTTCGTACTTCCAGGGGGACATCTGGTGGTGTCATTTACACATGTGGCCAGATGCGTGTGTCGAAGGGCAGAACGAATAATAACGGATTTAAAAGATAAGGAAATTGTCGCCGAATGTGTGCTGACCTACATGAATAGATTGAGTGATTATTTATTTGTTCTTTCGCGAAAATTAAGCCAAGACTTTGAGGTTCAAGAACAACCCTGGCATCCTCGTATGTGATTTCTTCAAAAATAAAAAAAACTTGTTACGAATATCCGCCAATGATTTGCATTTTTAAAAAATAAATTTACTTTTGCCGAATATAACAAAATTTAAAATTTGTTACTATGTACTGGACACTTGAACTTGCATCCTATCTCGAAGACGCTCCATGGCCGGCCACGAAAGAGGAATTGATTGACTTTGCCATTCGAACGGGCGCACCACTCGAAGTTGTGGAAAACTTGCAAGACCTCGAAGACGAAGGAGACATGTATGAAAGTATCGAGGAAATTTGGCCCGATTATCCTTCAAGAGAGGACTTCTTGTTTAATGAAGATGAATATTAGTTAATTCCCGGGACTATTGGCCGAAGTGACTATTCTTCTTTTCGCTGTGAATGAGTGTAAGTGGGGCACAAGCTGACTTCTTCCGAGTTTATTGAAGCCCCTCAACGTAATAAATTAACGTGTCCATTTACTATTTTATATTCATCCAAATCTGGATTTTTATACATTATCTTCCAATGGTATGTCCCGTCCTGGCACCTTGTACCATTGTAGGAACCATCCCATCCTTTGTCTGAATTAAAACTCTGGAAGACTAATTCCCCCCAACGATTATATATTTCTATGTTGAAATTTGCTGGATCAAAACCAGCTGTAAAGACAGGATAAAA
>VGMK01000110.1 GCA_016866375.1 Bacteroidota bacterium | reverse complement strand
TATTGAAATTATTTAACTTTCCCACCAATTCTTTTTTGGGGCTTCAGGTTCTCCCAATGTATGTTTTACGCTTTCTGTTTTGGGCAATACATACGGCATAAGTTTACAAAGTATATTCAGCCGTTGCGCGGGGTCAAGTTCTTTGCATAAATCGCTTTATAAAGTATGCTCAATTTGTTCAAATCCTCCAAAAAGGGGTTCGAAAAAATGTCAGATAAGACCACAAATTAAAATCGTAAATATCTAACATTTAGGTGTTTACGATTTTTTATTTTCTTAATTTTGTACGATTAATGTACGCCGAAATCATTAAGGAACTTTTGAAAATTGAAAAATTTGACCGCTTCGCGGTAAATAATCAAATTGTCAAATTGTCAAATGAATCAAATAAATTTAATCCCTGAGGCAACGGACAGAGAACCCACTCTGCCTACCGCTGCCGAACCTGCTCACACTGCCATCGTCGAAACCCAGGGTGCGGGACCAGGCAACGCCCTCCGTAGAACTCCACCAGAAACCGTTGTAGCCAATGTCGTTGAATGAGTCATCGTCGTAACGGTTACCGCCCGGAAGACCTGAAAAACCGCTTTCGTTGGTGCCATTGCCATCTTCCTCCCAACCACTTTTGCTTTTCATTTTTGTGCCTGCAACATCTTCTCCACCTAAAAAGTCGGTAAGTTCTGTCCATTCAGCATCGGAAGGTATGTGCCAGCCAGTTGGAGCTAAACCACGAGAATCGTTTACCGCATACCAATTATACAACTTACCGTATTTCGCACCATTCGCTGGGTCATTCTTGTAATAACACCATGCTGGTTGTTTGTTTTCTCCTGCTATTTCCCATTCTTCATAGGTCTTTGCTTCAGGAATGGGGTCGCCGTTTCTAAAGGTTGCAACATCCAAATTCTTGGTCATCCATACTTGTTTTCCAATGGTTACGGTTTGGGAAAAGATTGCACTACCTGTTCCGATAAGCACAAATAAGAAAAGTGTTAACGTGGCTTTCATACTAATGTTTTACCAAATTTATTAAAATTATTTAACTTTCCCACCAATTCTTTTTTCGGGCTTCAGGTTCGCCCAATGTATGATTTACGCTTTCGGTTTTGGGTAATATTGGTTTGTTAATTGTTTAGTATTTGTTTGTTTTGCGTAGGTTACTTTCCGATACAAAACTTGCTGAAGATATTCCCAAGAATATCTGTATCTACTTCTATTTGGCCCGTGATGTTACCTAAGGAACGCATGGCAGCGCGAATGTCTAGCGCAATGAAATCACCTGTTGTTCCTTTTTCGAGGTCAAAGCTCACTTTTTGGAGTGCGTCAGTGGTTTTCATAAGTGCTTCGTAATGACGCGCATTGGAAACAATCGTTTCGTTCTGAAGATCAAAGGAACCAACGACAAGATCTACTAATTTTTGTTTGAGCACATCAATACCGATTCCGTTTTTTGCACTGATTGAAAGTTCTTGAGTTATTTGCGATTCCAAGTCAATTTTGTTGGCGATTAATAGCATTTTTTTGTCGGGATATTTCTGTTCCAATTCAGCTTTCCAGTTTTTTACTTCGTAAATACTTGATTGATCTGAAGCATCTGCCAGGCAGAGTACGATGGAGGCTTGTTCAATTTTTTCAAAGGAGCGTTCGATACCCATTGCTTCAATTTCTTCTGCACCTTCGCGGATTCCGGCAGTGTCGATTAAGCGAAAAAGAATGCCTTCGATGTTCAAAGTTTCTTCAATCACGTCGCGCGTTGTACCGGCAATATTGCTTACAATCGCACGATTTTCACCCAATAATTGATTGAGTAGGGTGCTTTTTCCGGTGTTCGGTGCACCGACAATCGCTACGGGAACTCCATTTTTTAGAGCGTTTCCAAGTTTAAACGATTGAGCCAATCGGTTGACCATTTTCAGAACATCTGCAACTAATATTTTCAATTGGGTTCGATCCGCGAATTCAACATCTTCCTCCGAAAAGTCGAGTTCCAATTCAATTAACGAGGCGAAATGAATCAGCTTTTCCCGCAATTCTTTCAACTGACTTGAAAAGGTCCCGCGCAACTGTTTCAATGCTATTTCGTGCGCTTGCTTGGATTGAGATGCTATTAAATCTGCCACAGCTTCCGCCTGTGAAAGATCCAATTTTCCATTCATGAACGCACGTTTCGTAAACTCGCCCGGCTCGGCCAAACGGAATCCATTGGAAATTAGCACGTTGAGTATTTCCTGCTGAATAAAGGTAGAACCGTGACAGGAAATTTCAACACTTTCTTCGCCAGTGAAACTATTTCCCTCTTCAAAAATGCTGATTAAAACTTCGTCGATTGCTTTTCCATTTGAATCGGATAAAACACCAAAATGAATCGTGTGCGACTTGTGAGAAATTAAGTCTTTCGAAAAGAAGGGGTTTACAAGTTTAATTGCATTCTTTCCAGAGGCGCGAATAACAGCGATCGCTCCGACTCCATTAGCAGTTGCCAATGCACAAATCGTATCTGTTGAAAAAGGCATTGCCGCAAAATTAGGCAATTAGAAAATAGAATCGGTAAAAAGCCATGTTATAATGACGGTTCACATTTTTTAATGAAGGATAGAAAGGGCAAAGGAAATTATGTCTTTTCACACCAATCTAAGGAAATTGTTGTTTACTTTGAAGTCTCTTCGTTCACGCTATGATTCCATTTAACAAGCTATACGTCACAGGCAATGAAATTTCTTATATCCAAGAAGTTATTTCGTCAGGAAAAATAGCTTCCAATGGAAAATTTACGGCAAAATCCGAACATTTTTTTGAAGAACGTTATGGGTTCAAACGCGCTTTATTAACAACCTCTTGTACCACAGCGCTGGAAATGGCCGCATTACTTATGGACATAAAACCTGGCGATGAAATCATTGTTCCATCCTACACGTATGTGAGTACGGCGAATGTATTTGAAAAATTGGGAGGGAAAATTGTATTCGCAGATGCGTGTGCAGAATTTCCGAATCTAGATCCTGATAAACTTGAAAAGCTCATTACGCCAAACACCAAGGCGATTGTTCCGATGCACTATGCCGGAGTTTCGTGTGATATGGAACGCATCATGAAGATTGCTGAGCGACACCAATTGTATGTGATTGAAGATGCCGCTATGTCAATTGATAACACTTACGAAAACAAGTACATTGGGAGTTTAGGACATTTTGCTGCCTTTTCCTTTCACGAAACGAAGAATATTTCTTGCGGAGAAGGAGGAATATTAGTGGTGAATGACCCAAAATTTACAGAACGGGCAGAATTCCTGAGGGACAAGGGTACTAATCGAAAGCAATTTCTAAATGGTACTATTGATAGGTATGAATGGGTGGACATCGGCGGTTCTTTTGCTCCAAACGAGCTTACGGCGGCTTTTTTATTTGCTCAACTGGAAGAGATCGATTTTATTCAAAAGAAGAGAATGGAGATATGGAATGTGTATGCAAGCGAATTTGAAATGATTCAATCCTCTTTTGTAGAAATCCCGAAAATTCCAGCACATTCAAAGTCTAATGGTCATGGTTTTTTTATTGTCTGTAACTCAAAAGAAACTCGGGATTCACTGATAGCGTTCATGGCAAAAAAAGGCATTCAGCTCACTTTTCATTACCAGGCCTTACATCAGTCGAAGTATTATCTCGATCGAAATCCGGCAATTTCGTTACCCAATGCCGAGCGTTTTTCGGATTGTTTGGTGCGTTTTCCTTTATTTACTGAATTGCAGGTTCAGGATGTTGAACAGATTTGCAGGAAGGTGAGGGAGTTTTTGAGTGAATGTTCTTTCCCCTATTGAAGCGGGATCGAGGTCTGATGACTCTGACGAGTATCTGAACCGTCAGAGGGGATGAAAATATTTAATCTCTCCCCATGAGGGGAGAATAAGTGGGGTGATAATTTAAAAGCATGGTTGTGACGTGTCACCCTCCTCGGTCCTCCCTCGAGGGAGGAAGAAAATATATAATTCACTCTGCCTTTGTCGACAAACAGGCACGAGAGGAAGATCGCTTCTCACGACTTTCATTTATTTTTGAGAAAGAATAATTAAAAACTAGCGAGTTTTTCCTTTTTGAAAACCTTACGGTAGGTATCGTAGACGTAATTTAACCACTTTTCGTCATTTGGATAGTCGTGGTACCAATGCGGTGGGAGATCGATGATTTGCTTCATTTCATCGAACGTTATTCCCAATTTTTTGGCAATGTATTCAATTTCACGGTCAACAACTTCTTGTTTAAAGGGAAGCGTTTTTAAAATTTCGAGGGCTTCTTCTCTGGAAATCGAACCCGCACAAATTTGTGAAGATAAGGTCGCACGTCGGTAATCGATATTAAATTTTTTGAGCAAATAGTATGACTGTATGAAAGCTGTATACTTTGACTCATGATGCTTTCCTTTGTAATTTTTCCAATCCAATTCTTTTTCCAAGACTTTAATGGCTTCGGTTTTGTTGTAGGGAACGTAGTTCAACAAGTACACCATTTTAATTTTTTTCACCAACTTATAATACATTTCGCTTCGGAATCCGAACATTGGGAATGTTTTAATTTTTCCTTTTCCAAAGGTTTTTTGTATGTGTTTAAAATAAGTGAGGTCTTTGGCATTGTAATGCCAATATTTGGGCAGAATCCCTTCCGTTGCGAAATTTCCACCGCTGATGATGTACTTTACGCCATATTTTTTAGCAACCATGTGCAAAGAGGATAAAATTGCGATGTCCGTTGGAGTATCTGCCTCTGGAACAGAAGCTTTCAAAAACGCCAACTGTATTTCTTTAAACTCCTCCCAATCCAACACATAACTTTCGTAACCAATCCCTAAAATTTGAGCAATATTCCGAATGTTTTGAACTGCTTCCTCCGAATTCCAACCGTTGTCCATGTGAACGCCAAGAACGCGCAATCCATTTTTTTTTGCTATATAAGCAACATATGAACTGTCAAGGCCTCCACTCAAGCCAACAATGCAATCGTATTGACCTCGTTTACTTCCTGATTTGATTTCCTTTATTAAGGCCTTAAACTCAGTATCTGTTTTTTCTCCTTTATAGCTATAAGCAGCACGTACATTCAAATACTCTGAACAATGGTTACATATTCCCTCGCCATTGAATCTAATCAATGGGTCTGACGTATCCATTATGCAACGTTGACATATTTTATATGATGAATGCAATGTGTGCAAAATTAGTGCAACTTAGTTGTTAAAAAAAATTTAGACTTGACAATTATGGTTTTGGAACAATACCCGCTTGGAACATTCTAAAGCAATTGCGTGGAACACATCATTTTAGTTTCGTGACTTGGGTAATTTATCAATACTCCTTTGTGGTTTCCTTGATAAACAAAAATAGAACCGGCAGCATACCCGTTGAAAGGATACATTTGATTCAGTTCAAAGATGTCCTCCATGGATCCTGCTCCGCCCAAAACCGTTACGGGAATGGTTATTTTTTTTGCAATGTCAATAGAAATCTGGCGATCATAACCCTTCATTTTACCATCCTCATCAACAGATTGAATAATTAATTCTCCGGCGCCAAAATCCTCCATTTTTTTTGCGAAATCCAAAGGATCTATGCTGTGTGACTTACTTCCTGCCCGACTGTAAAGCTTCAATCCTCCTAGGAATGTTATACCGATATCCATACAAACAACAATAGAAGAAGAACCAAATTCTGCACTGGCCTCCTTAATAAACGATGGTCGGTTTACTGCCTCCGTGCAAACAATTACCTTTTCAGCTCCTGCATGCATGAGTTGCTCTATCTGAAGCAAGGTCTTGATTCCACCGCCCACTCCGAAAGGCATATTTGCTTCTTCGCCTATGTCTTTCACTCGTTGAACTTCCACACAACGACCCTTTTTGGATGCTTCAATATCTAAAAAAATTAGTTCATCGGTCTCGAGATCATTAAACAATCTGACGGTATTGATAGGATCGCCGATATATTTATGGTTTTTAAATTGAACGGATTTTACCAAACCATTATTTTTCATCAAAAGAACAGGTATTATTCTTGGCCGGTACATAAGGATGGCAAAGATAGTGTTTTACAATGATCTATTAAATTTAAAGCAATGTATCAGCGGCAGTTTGCAGGTATTTTCGCCAGAACACATCCGAATAGTTTGTATTTTTGCGCTATGGTCGGTATCGTGAATCACGGCACGGGGAATTTGCATTCCATTCAACGCAAATTACATCTCATAAATGTTGAACATTGCATTGTGGGTTGTCCAGAGGATATTGAATACTGTGACCGATTAATTTTACCCGGTGTTGGTCATTTCGGCGAGGCGATGCAAAGCCTTAAAGAAAAGAAGCTTATCAGCGCTCTTCATCACTTTGTAATGGTGCAGAATAAACCCATACTGGGAATCTGTTTAGGAATGCAATTGATGACCTCCTTCAGTGAGGAAGGAAATACCGAAGGTCTAGGGTGGGTCAACACGAAAATTGTCCGATTTAATCCAACAAATTTTTCAACCTTTAAAGTCCCGCATATCGGATGGAATTCTGTAGTAGCAGAAAATAGTAAGCTTTTAGATAACCTTGAAAAAGAATTTTACTTCGTACATAGTTATTACTCAGAGATCCCAAAAGAAAAAGAATTGGTTTTGCATTTCACAACTTATGAAAAGCGTTTTGTATCAGGCTTTGAAAAAAAGAACATTTTTGGTGTTCAGTACCATCCAGAAAAAAGTCATGATCAAGGACTTGAGGTTCTGCGAAAGTTTGTCTTCCATGTTTAATCAAGCGGTTTTATCCAAGATCAAGATTCGCTGAGTAAAAATTTTGCCAGTTCTTCTGTATGAGTGCTCCTATGAAATTTACCCAATTCATCGTAATTAATGTCAAGTTGTATTGACTGGGGATTTTCGTATATATTTTTAATCCA
>VGMK01000109.1 GCA_016866375.1 Bacteroidota bacterium | reverse complement strand
AGCAGTAATCTCTCAAGTCTTCAGAGATAAGGTGTTCCCCCGTTGCTTTCTCGAATGTATCTGCCATGGTCAAAAGTGTTTGATGAAAAAATTGTTTCATCTCATCAATGGTCATGTCTTTTGTCCACAAGTCTATTTTCATTGTATTCTGCTCCTTGGTATCCCAAATCGAGAATAAAAAAGCAGAGGCTTCTGAATTGTTTATTCCGTTATCAGTGGAGCTCCAATTCATTTTTACGGGTAAGTGATTGGCATCCAAATCGATTTGGATGGAAATGGACGAGGTCTTAACTGGTTTATCAACCATAAAATTTTAGGGTTTGTAGGATTTGTAAATTTCTTCTGCTGAAGTGCTTAGTAATTTATCTAACTTAAAATCTTCTGACGCATTTTCTTTCATGAATGCTTGTACCATTCTGAAACCAATAAATTTTCCAATTCGATCGGGGCTATCGTTTTTACCTTCTTTTTGTAGGTTTGATGTAAAAGGTCCCTCAGAAAATAAATTCATTTTTGTCTTTTCATTTGATTGAAATAGTAATTGATTTTCAACGAGATAAGACCAGATTGCTTTTTCTTCATTTACGGACCAAACCCATTTAGATTTATCGTAGCGCAGAATTTGCGCCTCAGACATATCAGGGAAAGCTGCATGAAGAAAGTATAAGATTTTTCCATAACGCGCGGCTTCGTGAATCACATCTGCTTGTTCATCTTGTTTTACAGGAAAAAAGAATTGCTCTAACCACGCCTCTACAACGTCTCGTGTAAGGTATTCTCTCTTGTAGCCGTTGATAGTCCAATTGTGAACGAATTCATTTAATCGGGGTGTTTGAAGTAGTGACAAATTTCCACCAATGTACTTCTCCTCTTGAACGATAATGCTCTTTTCTTTTGGAATAACGAAAGCTCCAATCGGAATATCCGTCGGTTGATTGTTTAATATCGCATTCAAACAAAAACAAGTATTAGCGAAAATCACCTTTCGCGGAAATTCTCCTGAAGGATGATGAACTTTAAGCCGTTTGAATGCTTTGGTTATTTCACCTTTCAATTCATTATCCGTTGTAATATTTTGCGTTCCTTGTTCAATTTGTTGAATGACTTCATAGGCATAAAATTCCTTGGTTTTTCTCACGTAGATAGAATCGACATCTACATTAATACCGAGACAAACCTCCATCAAATATTCCAAGATTTCAGAGTTGTTTTTTTTATACTCGTCCCTTAATTTTAGAAGTTGAACACTATCGCTTGATTTTAGTTCTTTATTCAAATCAACAAAAGTAAGTTCAAGATTGACATCAGAAATATCTACGTCAAATGGATCAAATGGCTTGCGAAGAATGAAATAGAGTAAAAGAGCAATACCTAAAAGAATCCCTATTCCTATCCATGTCCATGTTTTTCGTGTCAAGACTTTTGTTATTTTTGCAAAAATAAATAAATCCCAGTACTATGATGATAAAATTTTTTTGCATCACAATAATCTCACTATCAATATTCTCTTCGATTGCACAAAGCGACGGTGGTAAAAGAATTCAGGGAGGCTTGACGGCCAATGCCGGGTTTAACTTAATTTCTCCCGGACTCTTGAAGAAATTCAATAAAGATGGCTCAAATTCCAATGTAGGAATAGGATTTATTTTCAATTCATCCTTCAAAGGTTCTTCAACTTTAGGAATTTCATCGGGTTTGGAGTTCGATTTTGATGGAGCCAGATTCCAAACTGAAGACTCAATTTTTTATGATTTCACTTCGAATCAAATTTTAACAGAATCCAATTCGGGTGATAAAGAAGGAACTTTTTACCTTCAGAGCAGAAATCAAAAAACGATCTATGCAACCGTTCCGTTAATGTTGCTTTTCCGAACTGAACATGTAGGTAATTTTCGTTATTTTGCAAAGTTTGGATTACGTAATTCAATTTTAATTAGCAGCTTGATGAATGACGAAGGCGTGAATGTAACAGATTCCGCCCAGCACATTGCAAATGATGAGAATTTGAAATTTGAAAGCCCAGGCGAAGTGTTTCTCTTTCGCAGTGCTGTTGGGATTTCTGGCGGAGCAGAGTGGCAATTTTTGGAATCAACCAGTTTAGCTCTTGAATTCGGTTATTTCTACGGTATCACCCCGCTTTATTTGGATAGGAAACCTGAAAACAAGACCCTTTACGAACGTAACGATGCAAATCAAAAAGTTTATCTATCGAATAAAGCAACACAAAATCAGTTCATCTTTAAATTGAGTCTGCTATTCTAACCGTGCAATGTTTACAGGATTTTATTCTATCTTGGCTCCTTGACTATCTTAACCGGTCAAAATGTGAGGGTTTTGTCATTGGCATATCCGGTGGCGTTGATTCCGCGTTGACTGCAAACTTGTGTGCAAAAACAAGTAAGAAAGTTGTGCTTTTGAATATGCCTATTAGACAAACTAAAGATGAGTTTTCGAGAGCATGCCTTCAAATAGCTCATCTTGAAGAGAACTTTAAGAATGTTTCCTCAATTCAATTACCTCTTACCACGGTATTCGATGAATTCAATAAAGTTTTACCTGAACTTGTTCAACAAGATTTTTTGGCATTGGCTAATTCTCGATCAAGGTTAAGAATGACAACCTTATATGCTGTGGCACAGGCGCACAGATGCCTTGTTGTGGGTACTGGAAATAAAGTTGAAGATTTTGGAATTGGTTTTTACACAAAATATGGAGACGGTGGAGTAGATATAAGTCCAATCGCTGATTTAACTAAAACCGAAGTGTTTAAATTAGCGAAAGAGGTTGGTGTAATTCCTCAGATTTTGAATGCCAAACCTACCGATGGATTGTGGGAAGATGGTCGTACAGATGAAGATCAAATTGGCGCAAGCTACCCTGAGTTGGAATGGGCCATGGAGTATACTGGGGACCTTACAAATCTTTCGGAAAGACAAGTTGCAGTTTTAAGCATCTACAAGAAATTTAATGCAATGAATCAGCACAAAATGCAACCAATTCCAGTTTGTATCATTCCTTCTTGGATGAAAAGCCAGTTAAAATGAAGCTTTGGGTAATTGTCTCTTTATTCTTAACAACAATTTTTTCAGCATATTCTCAACGCTTCAAATGCGGTTGTAATGAACTTGTAAAAGAAAATTACGCTTCATCACAAAATTTTTTTGAAAGAATAAGTAAAAATGAGTTCCTAAAAAATGCGGGACTCGCACGTTTTTTTTTCACTAAGGGAGAATATGAAAAGGCATATGAGGGCGCAAATCTTGCACTCAATTTGTGGGGCAAGCAGTCTGGTTTTGCGAAAAAAAAAGCGGAATTATGTCAAGTTGACTCCATCCGATTAGAAGAAATTAAATGTTTGTCAGCTAATTTAGAATTTGAGAAATTATTGAACTGGCCAACAGCTGAGGGTTGGACACACTATATTGAAAAATACAACCTCTCATCAAACATCGAGAGGGCAACCTATTACCGAGACAGTTTAATCATTTCGCACATTATTCAAACGAGAAAATCAGAGAACGTTAAAGAATTCATAGAATTGTATCCAAATTCATTCTTTATACCCAAGGCGAAAGAGTTATTCTGTGAATTTCAATATAACGAATTTGTTCCTTTTGAAAATCTGGAATATCTCGAATTGTTTGCAAAAGAACACGTGGACAACTGTAAAATTGAACAAGTTCAGTTTTCTATTTTTTCCATTTATGAAAAAACACAGCGCATACCTGAACTTCAACGATATATTGAAAATTATCCCAATCAACCGTGGGTGCAACAGGCTTGGCAGGCTATTTATAAACTGTACACGGAAGAATGGAACTATAATAAAATTGACGATTTCAGGAGAGAATTTCCAAATTATCCATTTGCGGATGAATTAATTCGTGACATAGCGCTTTTGAACGAGGATTTATTTCCATTCGAAAAAGATGGTTTTTTTGGATTTATAAATGAAAGGGGAGAAGTTCGGATACCTCCTTCTTATGAGGACGTATCTTTTTTTAAGAACGATATTGCAGTGGTGCAACAAG
Source organism: Bacteroidota bacterium (assembly GCA_016866375.1). GTDB lineage: Bacteria > Bacteroidota > Bacteroidia > Flavobacteriales_D > Crocinitomicaceae > UBA952. The sequence goes on along the minus strand of VGMK01000109.1, from coordinate 2,899 downwards.
CAGGAAAATTTGGTGCAATCAATAAGCGTAATCAAATGGTAGTATCCTGTCTGTATAATACTTTGTATGATTTCGACCAAGATGTAACAATAGTAGGTGATTCCTTGTATTTCGGATTAATTTCTAAATCCGGGGAAGTGATTGTTCCAATGAGCTACATAGAAATTAAAAGAATAAGTCCGCTTGTCTTTGTTTTTCAAGATACACTGGGATATAGATTTCACAACTCCAAAGGAGCCATACTTAAGAGGGATATTTATCAAGAGATAACACCGCTTTCCAATGGAAATTTAAGGTGTAAATTGAATTCAAAAATTGGAGTGTTAAATTCAAAATTAACCGAAATTGTTCCAATCCAATTTGATGATGTCGAGCTTGTAAGCGATTCACTATTTATAGTTAAGCAATCGGACAAATACGGCATCTATGATGCTAAGAAAGGAATTATTGTGAACCCAATCTACGAGCGCTTGAAAGTCTTGGATGCATCAAAGGGACTGATGCTCGTCAAAAAAGCAAAAGAATTACAAATATGTAAGTTTAATGGATCAAAGCACATTGCCCTATCATTTGAGTATTCACCTAAACTATTTGAAATTATTTCCTTTCATCAGAATGTAACTACCTTCTCTCAAAAAGGAAAGTTCGGGAGCATGGACATAAACGGTAAAATCCAATTAAAACCCCAATTCGATGAAATGGGAAGTACAAATATTCTCACTCCATTCAAGTCAAACAATCAATGGGGGTTTTTAAGTCAAAATTTAGTTCAGGTAAGTCCCAGGTATGACGCCTTTTACACACTAAATAAACTAGGGTTTATCGTTGAGAAAAATGGAAAACAAGGTGTAATCGATTTTACTGGAAAAGAAATTATTTCAGTTCAATATAATTCAGTGAAATGGGTTAAAGAGGGGTATTATATTTTAGATGCAAATGGATTTTTAGGGTTGGCAGACCAATTTGGCACCATCATTGCCCCTTGCGATAATAAGACCATTCAAGTTAAAGGTAGCGATTTATTCCTCTTGCAAAACTCGAATGAAACACGTTACTTTATCCCTTCGAAATCGTTATGGATCATAGCTCATGAGTAATAATTTATTTAATAAGCCTGATTATTTTTATTTAGCTATTGCCTTAACGTTTACCATTTTAGTAATGGCTGGGGTTCTTGCCACCATAAATATTAGTAAGCCAGAGAAAAAAACAGCAAAGGTAACAATACGACTGATTGTTGAAAATGACAAAAAATTGGAAGAGGTAAATATTGAGCGCTTCGAGTTAGTCAATTCCAATGGAGGTGAAGTGAAAAATGTGATCTCAGATGCCAATGACAAAAGGGACAAATCTGTTGATGATTGGTCTCAGGACGTGACAAACTCAGTTTCAGGAAATTCAGAGCAAAAGTTCAAGTATTTTGAGGAGCAACTCGAGAGAGAGGCTCAAGAAAACGCTGAGAAAAGAAAAAAAAAGGAGAAAGATACCTCACCACCCCCATTACCTGCATCCGAAACGAATAAAAATTCTCCAGGAACATCGAATAATCAAGCTAAAGGAGATGTTATGGTTAGCTTTAGTTTAACGGGAAGGACGGCTTTTAACGGCGACAATTGGTATGTTCGCAATCCAGGATATACATGCGGTAGAGGTTCGGGTCTTGTTATTGTAAATATTCTTGTCGGTAAAGATGGAAGGGTTGTAAAAGCAACGATCGATAATGCTAAATCAACAGGAAATTCCTGTATGAAAGAACAAGCAAAAAAATATGCACAAATGAGTCGATTCAATATTTCAACAATAACTGAGGATAGTCAAATGGGCTACATTCAATATAAGTTCGTTTCTCAATAGTTAATTGATCAAAAAATAATCAATAAAAAGATTAAAAAATAAATATTTTTTATAAATTTGTTTTTTAAATTTTCAATGATGATAGGTCAAAATCTCAAGGCCCTTAGAAAGAGAAAGGGAAAATCTCAGGAAGAGGTTGCCAGTGCACTAGGAACAAATCGTTCCACATACAGTGGCTACGAAAATAGTGTTGCTTCCCCAGGTATTGAGGGATTAATAGCTTTCAGTAATTTTTACGATGTTTCCATTGATGAGCTATTGAAAACGGATTTCTCTTCTTTCTCAGATACCGAATGGTTCCAATTTGAAGGAGCATGGAAAAAGGAAGCAAAGGGAACGACTTTAAGGGTGCTTACGGCGTTGGTAGATGCTCAAAACAGCGAGGTGGTTGAAATGATTCCGCAGAAGGCCAGGGCTGGGTATACTAGCGGTTACTCTGATGTGAGCTTTATTAAGAATCTGCCTGTGATGCAACTACCTTTTCTCTCTAAAGAAAAAAAGTATCGAGCCTTTCAGATTGAGGGTGATTCCATGTTCCCAGTTCCTTCGGGCTCATACATTGTTGGCGAATTTATTCAAGATTGGACCTTAATAAAATCGGGAACGGCCTGTATCGTTCTGACTAAAAATGATGGAATTGTTTTTAAAATATTGCACAACGAGTTAAACGAAAATAAAGGATTTTTGCTGGTTTCATCAAATCCTATTTTTGAACCTTTTCAGGTGAGAGTTGAGGATGTCATTGAAATTTGGAAATTTGTAACACTCATTGCCTCCGAGCTTCCTGAGGCTGGATTGGATAGTGGCGACCTGGTTACTGGAATTAAAAATATACAAAAAGATGTTCGTGTCATTTTGAATAAATTGTCAAAAGCATGAAAAATCGTGGAAACTTAATTTGATTCGGCGTATCTTTGCAAAAAAAAATGAGGATTAATATCACGTTTCCGGACGGCAATATACGTGGATACGAAAGTGGAATAAACGCTATTGAAATTGCTAAAAGTATCTCTGAAGGTCTTGCTCGAAATGTTCTAGCAGTGAA
>VGMK01000108.1 GCA_016866375.1 Bacteroidota bacterium | reverse complement strand
CTGGGCTTGCTGCAATAATGTCGTCAAAAACATTGGTTTGACTAAAGGTTTGTGTAGTTAGTGAAAAAAAACTGACTACAACGATTGAGTAAACTTTTAATTTTTTCATAATTTAAATTTTGTTTAATATTGTTAATGAAATCTTAAACAAGAAATTAGTCAAAATGTTCACACTTACGAGTAATCGATATAAATTAACGATGTTCAGCTATTCATGTGTAGCGATAGTTTGTGTTAGGTGATAACCTTTGATATCCTTCTGAACATCCCAATTAGTTCCCTCAAACCAAGTTTAGGACTTCACTAATAATCTTACTTATTGGCTATAATATTAACATGGCGTCTCCGTAGGAATAAAATCGATATTTTTCCCGAATTGCTTCCTGATAAGCCTGCATCATGAGTTTGTGTCCGCAAAATGAAGAAATCATCATTAGGAGTGTAGAGAGTGGGGTGTGGAAGTTGGTTACCAAGGAATCTGCAACACTAAATTCGTAAGGGGGAAAAATAAACTTATTGGTCCATCCGTCGAATTGCTTTAAATTTCCTTCGGTAGAAACAGAAGTTTCAATCGCACGCATGGTAGTGGTACCAATTGCACAAACACGTCGATTATTTCGTCTAGCTTCATTAACTATTTCGGCGGCTTCCTCCGGGATTATTACCTGCTCTGAGTCCATTTTGTGTTTTGTAAGATCCTCCACCTCTACAGAACGAAAAGAACCGAGTCCAACGTGCAGAGTTAGTTCAGCAAAATTTATTCCTTTCAATTCTAATCGCTTCAATAATTCTCTGGAAAAATGCAACCCTGCAGTTGGGGCCGCAACTGCACCCTCTACCTTTGCGTAAATAGTTTGATAACGAAATTCATCTTCTGGTTCAACTTCTCGTTCGATATATTTTGGGATAGGTGTTTCTCCTAGTTCAGTGATTTTTGCTTTGAAATCCTCATATGGTCCATCAAATAAAAACCGCAGTGTTCGTCCTCTAGAAGTTGTATTGTCAATGACTTCTGCCACAAGTGAGTCATCGTCACCAAAATACAATTTATTCCCGATACGAATTTTTCGTGCAGGGTCCACCAAGACATCCCAAAGCAAACTTTCCCGATTTAGTTCGCGCAAAAGAAACACTTCAATTTTAGCCCCTGTTTTCTCCTTGTTTCCATACATCCTTGCCGGAAACACTTGCGAATTGTTAAGGATCATTACATCCCCCTCATCAAAGTAATTGATAATGTCTTTAAATAATTTGTGCTCAATTTTTCCTGTGGCTCTGTGGATAACCATAAGTCGTGATTCATCGCGATTTTCTGAAGGATATTTGGCAATTAATTCAGGGGGAAGATCGAAGCTAAACTCCGATAATTTCATTTTACTCATAAGTTTTGTTCAGATTCAGTTAGCAAATATATAATATTGAATTAGGGCATGTCAAGTGTTTCAGCAATTTATTTCGTGCTAACGCAATATTGTGATAATTGCTGTTTAACTTCAATTGTTTGCCTGTAATTTTATAATTGTTTGTTAATGTTCATTATTTTGGAATTTTGAGTACCTGTCCCGGTTGAATGAGGTTGCTTCTTAACTTATTGGCTTTCTTTATCTTTGTAACTGTTGTCCTGTAGCGGTAAGCAATCTCTGAAAGGGTATCCCCTGAGCGTACCTTGTAGTTTTTATAACTATTTTTGGGAGTACTCTTTTTAGGTTTAGCGGTCACGAGTTTTTCCTCTTGGCTGATACTTCTGGTGCTGTCAACTAGAATAGTTGTGTCTTGATAACTTTTACCCAATATTACTTTTTGACTCATAGGGAAGTTTTGAGCAAAAGTTAGGGTTTGAATAATGCTCAACGCTAAAAGTTGACCCTTTATTTCGTATCCTCTATTTGTTAAATGGATACCATCTGAAAGGGCATACCCTTCTTTTATCCAGTCACGAATCGTATTTTTCCCCCCTGAAAGATCATAAAAGTTCCAAAAAAAACAGTCTTTTGTGCGTGCAAGCGTATCCATTAATTCACGAAATGTTAGGCAGGCATCTACCACACGTTTTTTGAAATAGAGGTCTTGAGTGCTCGTCAATACAATAAGAATTTCTGGATTTTGCATGCGTAATTTGTCAATTGTTTTTGTAACTTGACTTTTCAATGTTGGATCAATGGTATTGAAATACACAATGTCGTTAGTTCCAAAATCTAATATAGCGACATCGGGTTTTAATACATCGGCTTGTATTTCGTATTTATCAAAAACAAGGAAAGAACGGTAAGCAGCAGACCCAACACCTGCAGGGTGGTAAATAAATCCTTTATTTGCTGTTTTCTCAATCGATAGCCCATAAAATCTGAACCTAGTGCCCCCTTCAGATTTAATTTTAATAGAAATATCTTGAATCGGTTCCGAGTATTCGAACTCTAGGCCATATGGAGAGTAATTTAACTTGTGCTTATCGCCAATTTCAACCGAATCTATTTGAATTACAACATCACGTGAGATGGTATCGTTTTCAAAAAACACATAGATTGTATGACGATCTGAGGCAATGGTATTTTTAAGTTGAAATTTTAAAGTGGCAAGCGGATCATATGACTCCAGAGTCATGCCACAAAAACCAATAGGCAAGACCGCGGATCTTCCTTGATAACTTTTTCGTGAACTCCATTTTCCTGTGCAGGATGTATTGTATAATATAGATCCGTAGGTATTGGCAGCTTTATAGTTGAACAAGAATCCTAAACCGCCATCTCCAAATTTTTCTTGTAAAATGGTTCTTGCGACGGCTATTGGCTTTCCTGCTTGGATGTGACTGCCTCCAAAATGTACAAAAACTACTTTATCTTTTTCAATATTCTCAAAATGTTGCAATAATTTTGCCCCTAATTGTGGATTATGGTATTGAAAATATGCGTAGGAAGTGTCTATTTTAAGTGCTGTTGGCGCAATATCCGATTGGGCAAAAACAAGTGACACCCAAAAATTCAAACTAATAAAAAGGATTATTCTCATGGTACAGTATCGGGGATTACCGCCGTAGAATCTACTATTGGTGAAGGCTTTGGAGGGATATAAACGCCACTTTGGGTTCCTAATCTCCTCATCATATTTACCGTATTGGGGTTCATCACATGATTCATACCAGGTGCAAAAATCAGGTCATTGATATTATTAGTTCTGATAATTTCAATCATATTCTGTTTAGAATAACGTAAATCTACTATCCACAACTCTTCGTAATGACTAATTAGGTAAACAGAAAACGCATTCCCCATTGAATTTTTTATCACAAGAGCTTTTCTTCCATTCTTCACATCGGTTGAAATTTTCATTAGAGGTCTGTCTCCCCCGAGGAAAGTAGAATAGGTTGTGCCTCCGGAACAACCGTGCTCAAATACTTTTGCTGCAACCCCTTTGAAGCCAAATTCACTGTAACGTAGCGCATCTGTCTTGACCTTTGGGATATAATAATCCATTACGTCTGGGTTTTTCTTTACCGAGGGATCTTGTGTTAATTGATACATCGTTCCCAAGAAATTGGTTTTAGTCCTTTTTTCCATCTTTTCTAGAGGAACTGGGGTAAATCCAGCGCCTTTACAGAAAGCCACGTATGCATAATATGCACCAATAGGTTTCCAGTGATGGTCGGTACCAAAGTACAATTGCTCCCCCGCATGGTTGTTTAACTCTGTAAACACATCACAGAAAATTGCTCCATTGGTTAAGTTTTTTCGAATGGCCTCCAAAGATTGCTGATTCTGACTATTGTAATGGCGATATTCTTCTGCAGGTATGAAGGCGGAAGATAATGGAGGCACTGCTGTTAGTACACGCACCTCTCCTTCAAGTTGAGCAGCATATTCGGAAACCATGCGGGCAAAATTCGCAGCCATCTTTGTACTGCCACCACTTCTTGGATAAACACGACCATTTATTATTAATAAACCCCCGGAATAGCTTTCGTCATAATCATCTAGGAATTTAATTGGGTTTCCCTGATCATCAAATTTCGGAAGATTTTTATTTTTAGGTTTTATATAAACTATTTTCTCTTGATTTTCAACCTCAATTCCCCGAAGTTTCCGTAATTCAACAGACCATTCCATGAAGGATACGCGAGATGGAAAATTGTCGTTTACAAATAAATCAAATGTTTTTGCCCAATCGCCAGAGATGTAATCTTCAAAAGTAAATGGAGGCATAACAGTTAATTTTCTTTTTTCCTCAGTTAAATAAGCGTTTCCATTATGAAATTCTATATCCGAACGGTTTTCCCCAATAAGAAAGTACATCACGACCATCGAAGAGATCGAGGCAAAAAACACAAGGCTATTTATTAAATTCATCATCAGAATCGGAAATAGATAAATGGATTGTGTGTGGCATTTACTAATAAGGTTGTGGCAATAGCCAGTAGAGCGAAATTTACCGCCGGTTGAGCAAAATAGAAAATACGTTCAACCTTCAGTCTAAAACGATTTTCCTCAGTGAAAATTTCATCCCATGGAATACATAACAGAATAACCAAAATGAAGAAATACAAATGCATCATCAAGTCACCATAGAAAGCGGGATTCACAGCGTTCGGTGAATTGAACAAATTACCCATAAATCCAAAAAGTGGACTCCAATCACTTTCATGCTTAAAATCTGAATTTTCAAAATGTGTATTGCTCAGATATAAGGAATCGAAATAGAAAAGTGCCCGGGAGAAGACGATCAGAATAAGCGTGTAGGCATGACGAATGATGCGAGGGGTTTTCTTTAATACATTCTCTAATAACTTCTCAAGCACCATAAAACAACCGAAATATAATCCCCAAAGCACGAAGTTCCATGAAGCCCCGTGCCAAAATCCGGTTAGAATCCAAACAATGATGATATTTCTGTAACGATTTTTTCGACCTCCTCCTAATGGAAAATAGACATAATCACGGAGAAAAGTTCCCAATGAAATATGCCACCTTCGATAAAAATCAGCCACAGATTGTGCGGCATAGGGGTGCTTGAAGTTCTCATCATATTTGAATCCAAACATTCTACCTAGTCCGATTGCCATATCAGAATATCCAGAAAAATCAAAATATATTTGAACCGAAAACATCACGATTCCAAACCACGCCTCATAACTCGACAGATCAAAATTACCATCACCATGGTACGTGTAAATCATATATTTATCCACCAATTCCGATGCAATATTAGCCACTACGACTTTTTTAAATAATCCAAAACAAAATCGGCCCACACCACTGCTGATTAAGTTCCAATCAACCCTTCTGTTTTCAATTTGATCAGCAATGGTCACATAGCGAACTATTGGACCCGCCACCAATTGATGAAATAAGCTAACAAACATCAGGAAGTTTAAAGGATTCCGTTGCGCTTTTGTATCTCCGCGGTATACATCCACGACATATGATATGGTTTGAAAAGTGTAAAATGAAATTCCAATAGGCAAAGTATTTGTAGGTTTTTCGAAGGGAGTGACCAGCGACATATTGAACCAATCATTGAAATTCTTGAGCATCCAGTCGATATTTTCCCATATAAAACCGCCGTATTTGTATGCGAGTAGAATTCCCAAATTCCCAACCACGGATAGTACCAAGAACAATTTAGCCTTCCATGTACCGTGAAATCTTTCGACTAAAATACCATTGAAATAATCATAAAACGAACTAATAAGCAAGAGGATTATCCACATCGGCTCTCCCCATGCATAAAAGATTAATGAGAATACGGTAAGTACAATATTTCGGTAGAGGGTATTCCTGCTGAGGTAATGAAACAACAAACTCAGCGGAAGAAACACATAAATAAAGGTCAAACTGGAAAAAACCATTTTTGTATTTGTCTTTTTCAGGTTATCTAACGCGTGAATTTAAGCAGTAATTTCAACTAAAAAGAGAAGTACAGTAAAATGTATTAAAACTCATTTGTTGATGACATTTTTTTTACCTCGGTCTTGGGCATCGATTTTAAATTCACGCAATTTAAATAGCTTAAGGATAATGTTTAAAAACAGGCTGGTTTAATTAAACTTCTTCCACTCATTTCACGAGGTTTATTTATTCCCATACGGTCTAAAATTGTAGGCGCAATATCAGCTAATTTCCCTGAATTCAGCGAAATAGAGGCATCTTTGGTTACCAAAACCGCTGGCACGGGATTCATGCTGTGGGCAGTGTTGGGACTACCGTCTGCATTCAGTGCATAATCTGCATTTCCATGATCGGCGATAACCAGAAATTCATACCCTAGTTCTTGTCCCGTTTCGACCACTTCTTTTAGACAAGAGTCTACGGTTTCCACCGCTTTCACAATGGCTTGGTAGACACCAGTATGCCCCACCATGTCCGGATTAGCAAAATTTAGACAGATAAAATCGGGTTTCTTTTCCTGAATATAGGCGCAGATTTTATCTTTGACCTCAAGCGCGCTCATTTCAGGGTGAAGGTTATAGGTGGCAACTTTTGGGGAGTTTACTAAAATGCGTTCTTCATTTGCAAAAGGGATTTCTCTTCCTCCGCTGAAGAAAAACGTGACGTGTGGGTATTTTTCTGTCTCTGCAATTCGCACTTGTGTTTTGTGATGATTCGCTAGAACTTCTCCTAAGGTTAAGTTGAGGTTGTCCTTTTCAAAAATCACCTGAATATGTTGGAAGCTCTTGTCATAGTTGGTCATACTGTAAAAATGCAGTTTCAATTTCTTCATATCCAGCTCTGGGAAATCTTTCTGTGTTAAGACAGTAGTGATCTCCCTTGGGCGATCGGTTCGGAAATTGAAGCAAATGACCACGTCGCCTTCAGAAATCACACCCTTATTTGAAAGCAAACAAGGCTCAATAAACTCATCCGTGATTCCTCTATCATAATGCGCTTGAATTGCGATTTCTGCATTGGAATAGGGAGTCCCTTTACCATTTACCAATAAATGGTATGCTTTGG
>VGMK01000107.1 GCA_016866375.1 Bacteroidota bacterium | reverse complement strand
AATTAATTTTTCTGACACCCAGTTATTAAATGACTGAAGATCTATCATCATTTTCAAATAGAGGAAAACTCGACAGTGAAGATTACTATATTGGCGAAGAAGGCTACATAGTTTTTACAGAAAAATATCATTTGAAAAGAGGTTATTGTTGTAAAAGTGGTTGCAAGCATTGTCCCTACGGATACGACAAAAATACGAATTCATTTAAAGATAAAAGCGCTCAGTAAATACCGTTCTCTGGATATTTACCTTTATACTGGGATAGAATACCTTTAATTGTTTCGATATCCTTGCCTACATCTCCAGAGGGCTTAAACTCGCCATAAAACCCTCCAATTTTTCTCGAATAGTCCATATAGCAAATATATATGGGAACATTTGTTTTCATTGCTATGTAGTAAAAACCTTTTTTCCAATTGGGGTTATATGATCGTGTACCTTCGGGAGTAAAGACCAAAAACAACTCCTTCTCTTCTTGAAAGAACTTGACGGCTGTTTCCGTAATATTACTTCTCTGTTTTCTATTTACTGGCACTCCGCCAATTGCTTTAAGTAAATATCCAAAAGGGAAGAAAAAAGCTTCCTTTTTTATAAGAAACTTTGCCTTGATTCCGTAGTACAAAAATGCCAATTTTCCAATGAAAAAATCCCAATTAGAGGTGTGTGGACCAACAACAATAACACATTTTTTTAAATCTTTCGGATAGTTTTTTTCTATTTTCCAACCCATTAACCAAATCAGAAATTGTGCTATTTTTTTCATTCCGTAAAGGTAGAATAGAAGAATCAATTAACTTTACTTTCCGTGAAGAAAGTACGAGAAATAGTTGCAGTCTTAATTTTATTAAGTATCATAACGTTGATTTTTATTGTAAGAAGGTCATCTACTGAAAATCAATCAAAAAATACTTTAACTACCGAGTTACCTACTTCAACAATCTATTATATTCAATTTGATGCGATTGAGTTTTTCAAAGAGCTATCTACTGTAGCTCTTTTTGATGTGAGAGACCAAGAATTTTTTAAACGCTTAAAAGATAAAATGGATAATCAAAAAGATGAATCCACTATGAGGTTGAACATAGGCGTGGATAATTTAGCTCCCATCGAGCTTTTGGTTTGTGACATTGACAATAGACCAATTGTTTTTTTGAGATTCAAGGTTATCGATATTATTGAATTTCAGAATTTTGCAAAGGACTTGAACAAATCAACTTATATTAAAGACAATTTCGGTTATGTCCCTGTTCAATCGATAACTGAAAATAGTAAAGTTTCGCGTATTCTTTCGCAACAATTTAACTTTGAATTTGAGTTAAAAAATTCTGGAGAACTTTTAATCTTTGAATTTGAACAAGGATCTCACATCAGTACTCACGCTGTAAATCATGAAGAAAGTGAAATTTCGATCTTTTCAAAATTACATAAAACTAAAATTTCATCGCGATTAATTCCTGCTGGAAATGGAATTGAACTGAGTTGGGCGCCTTCTAAGACAGAAAAGAAATGGCTCGCGCAAATTGATACATCTCTTCATTCGTTTATTTCCTCTATTGAATATATGAGTGCTTCTTATTCTGGATTTAGATTTATAGACGACGCTTCTGTGCTTGGGATACCAAACGGCAGCCTAGTACTGTCATTTAATTGCGCCATTTCAGATTCAACTGTATTGACAAATATTTCTAGATTAATTAATTCAGAGTCCATTGAAATTAGAGACAAGCAATTAATTTTCTCTGATAACTTGTCGCTATATTGTCATGCTCTTACGCCAAGAGCATTTGCCTTATCCTTTTCTTCGTCACCACCTAAAATCAAAGAACTAAATGTTTCAACAAAGTATTTCGGCGGTTCTTTGAACGCAATAATGAACTTTGAGAACGCCGGGTATTATCAATATATTATTGATGCAATTCCAGGTAAAGAAGAGCTTCAACGTTTTTTATCATCGACCCGAAGCATTCATTTCGAAAATTTCAATGATTTTGAGGGTAAGACTACAATCTCAATTGAAAAGCCGAGCGGTTTCTATTCTGGATTATTGAAGCTTATTGGAGCATTTATTTAGAAAGGTGCCATGCAATTGCAGTTAGAGCTATCGCGTGAATAACAGCTCCCTGAATTTTGGTAAGGGCCATAATTCGTCTTCTACCAACAGTTCAAGTTTATCTGCATGGTATCTAATTTCATCGAAATAAGCTTTGACGTTGTCGCAGTATGCAATAGATTTTTCTTCAGCGTGTTCCAACTTATTGGCGGCTTTGCGTTGGTCTAACATTTTTTCAGCCGCAGTTCTCATTTTGTTCAAATGTAAGGAGATGCGTTCAATGATTTCAATTTGAGCACGAGCAGCGGCTTTACCATTTTTATCGCCAAATAGTTGAATGAGCCCTTGAACATTTTGAATGAGCTTGTTCTGGTATTCAATAGCTGCAGGAGTAAAATAATTCTGGGTAATATCTCCCATCAAACGGGATTCTATTTGAATTTTTAAAACGTAATTTTCAAATTCAATTTCGCGGCGCGCTTCTAATTCCCTGGGGGAAAGGACATTCATTTCAGTAAAAAGTTTTTCGACTTTTTTATCGTGCCATACTTGGAGTGCACGCGGTGTGTCTTTCAAATTGGATAAGCCTCTTTTATTGGCCTCTTTCACCCATTCCTCGCCATAACCATTGCCTTCAAAGCGTATTTTTTTTGAATCTTTGATAATTCTTTGTAGCTCTTTCAGTATTGCTTCGTCTTTTCCTTCACCGTTGGAAATTCTTTTATCTACTGACTTTTTAAATTCTTTCAATTGTTTTGCCATGATGGTGTTCAGCACAATCATCGCTGAGCCACAATTTGCTGATGATCCTACAGCCCTAAATTCAAATTTATTACCCGTAAAGGCAAAAGGTGAGGTTCTATTTCTGTCCGTATTATCCAACATTATTTGTGGAATTTTACCAATGTTCAATTTTAGCTCTGTCTTGTCATTTGGTGTCATTTTACCCGCCTTTATATTCATTTCCAAATCATCTAGAATTCTAGATAATTGTGTGCCTATGAATGCAGATATGATAGCAGGCGGTGCTTCGTTCGCCCCAAGACGATGGTCATTTCCTGCGGACGCAATGCAAGCGCGTAAGAGGTCTGCGTTATCGTGAATTGCCGCAATTGTATTGACGAAAAATGTCAAAAACTGCAAATTTGATTTAGGATTCTTTCCTGGAGCCAAAAGATTGACCCCCGTATTTGTGCTCAAAGACCAATTGTTGTGCTTACCAGAACCGTTGACTCCCGCAAACGGTTTTTCATGCAATAAGACTCGGAAGTTATGCTTTCTTGCTATTTTCTCCATAATATCCATTAGCAATAGGTTATGGTCATTGGCTAAATTACATTCTTCAAAAATCGGTGCACATTCGAATTGATTGGGCGCAACCTCGTTGTGACGTGTAGTCACAGGAATTCCTAGAAGAAGAGCCTCTGTTTCAAATTCTCGCATAAAAGCAGTTACCCGATCAGGAATTGAACCGAAGTAATGATCCTCTAGTTGTTGGCCTTTTGCTGGAGCATGACCAAAAAGGGCTCTTCCGGTTAACATTAAGTCCGGTCGTGCATTAAATAAAGCGCTGTCAATCAAGAAATACTCTTGCTCCCATCCTAGTGTTGCGATTACCTTAGTTACATTTTTATCAAAATACTGACAAACAGCAACCGCTGATTCATCAACTGCTTGCAGGGCTTTTAACAAGGGCATTTTGTAATCCAATGACTCACCCGTGTAAGAAATAAAAATGGTTGGAATACAGAGCGTTTTACCAATTACAAATGCTGGGGAAGAAGGATCCCATGCTGTGTAGCCTCGCGCCTCAAACGTATTTCGGATACCTCCGTTTGGAAAAGAGGATGCGTCTGGTTCTTGTTGAACAAGCATATCGCCATCGAATCGTTCGATTGCCTTACCGGGACTCAAAGGTTTTAAAAATGCATCATGTTTCTCAGCAGTAGCGCCGGTCAATGGCTGAAACCAGTGTGTGTAATGCGTTACACCTTTTGAAATTGCCCAATCCTTCATGGCAGAGGCTACCTGATCTGCTATTTTGCGTTCCAAACGATTTCCATTTGTTATGCAAGCCATCATTTGTTTATAAGTCTCGGAGGGTAAATACTCCCTCATCTGTTCTGAATGAAAAACATTCTTTCCGAATAAATCAGATAATTTTCCATGAAAGTCAATGTGTTTGGGTTCACGATGTAACACGTCTTGGTATGCCTCTAACCTTTTTGTAGCCATTTTGTTTTTTTTTACAAAATTATATTTTTTAGGGGGGGGGTAAATCTTTTTTTTAGTTATTTTTAATAACAATACCCCCTTATTTTTGAACATTAATTGATAATTTTTTAATAATTCGTATTTTTTTTTTAAATTTCATGACTTTAAATGTGGCATGAAGATTACCTAATTGAACAACTGAATAGGGAACTCCCGGGTGAGCAAGCGCATCAAAATTTTTATCCTTACAGAAATCAGTTATTTAACACGGAAAGCGAAAAAAAATCAGCCGCAGTTGGTGTGCATATTTACCAGAGAAATAATCACTACTTTTTTATTTTGATCAAGCGTCCAAGCTACCATGGTTTTCATTCTGGACAAATAGCTTTTCCAGGCGGTAAAAAAGATGTCTCTGACGCGGACTTAGTATACACCGCACGTCGAGAGAGTTCAGAGGAATTGGGTATTCCTTTAAAAAATGGAAAATTAATACGATCGCTCACTCCGGTATACATTCCTGTATCGAATTTTGATGTACAACCGTATATATTTTTGCACCCCAAAATGCCTGAAATGAAAAAAAATCACGAGGTAGATGAAATTTTTGAGGTTGCACTGGATGAACTACTAAATGAAAGTAATGTATGTAAAATAAACATTAGAGCGCCAAAACTAAACGATATACCTGCTTTCCGTTTTCAGAATTGCGAGGTTTGGGGTGCAACGGCTTTAATTCTGAGCGAACTGAAAGAGTTGTTGAAAAGATAAAGTAACGGCGAAGCGCAAGCAGAAACGATATTCCCATTAAACAAAAAAACTTCAAATTTCCTGTAATACCGTAAGTGATTAAAAATCCGGGTTGCAACGCATTCAGTACTCTTCAAACTTTACTTGCCCTTGTCATTTCTCGTTTACCAGGTGGACCAGGAAGGGTCTCGAGGTAACAACCCAACGCTTTTAAATCGCGTTTTAATTGTCCCTTTGCGCAATAGGTAATAAATACGCCACCCAAACGAAGCATACGAACAACCTTTTCCAGCGTTTCTATTTGCCACATTTCCTCCTGAGCCCTGGGTCCGAAGGCATCGAAGTAAATCAAATCAAAGCTGTTTTTTGTGTGCCATTCCTGAATGGTCGCATGAACTTTTGTCAAGTGAAAATTGCTCGTGATTTCGGTTTCTATTTCCCATGGTGCATCCGTCATTTTTTTGTACAACTCGTTGGGGATTTTCAAGGATTGTACATAATTTAATTTTTCGTGAAGAGAAGATTGAATAGGAAATGCTTCAACTCCAGTGTAATCGATATTTGTTTCACCACAATGTTGACAGGTTAAAAGACAATTTAGGCCTGTTCCCCACCCTACCTCGAGAATGTTCAGAGGGCGATTTTGATGTAACAAAGGTTTTAGCCCATGATTGATAAACACATGAAGGGCTTCTTGGACGGCACCGTGTTGTGAATGATAATGCTCATTCAATTCAGGAACATACAGGGTATGAGAACCGTCCTTTGTTTCTTTTAATTCCAATTTCATTTTTTCCGAACTAACGTTAACCCATCGCGAATCGGTAGCATAATGCACTCGACTCGCTCATCCGCTCTCACAAAATCGTTGAATTGTCTTAAAAGAACAGTATCCCTGTCATTTTTATCGTCTTGAATTACTTTACCGGACCATAAGACATTATCAGCAATGATATATCCACCGCAGGGAATGAGCGGAAAAACTAATTGGTAGTAAGCTAAATAATTTTCCTTGTCGGCATCGATAAACACCATGTCCCAACACTCATTAAGTTCAGGAATTATTTTCATGGCATCGCCTATTTTCAATTCGATTTTATTTGAGAAATCCGATTCTTTAAAATAACCCTTGACTCTATATTCTATTTCCTCGTTTATGTCAATCGTCACCAATTTGCCGTCCGAGGTTAGACCTTCTGCCATACACAATGCACTGTAGCCGGTGTAGGTTCCAATTTCCAAGATTCTTTTGGGGCGAATCATTTTAGAAAGCATGCTCAAAAACCTTCCTTGAAGATGTCCGCTTAACATCCGAGGTTGTAATACTTCGAGGTGCGTTTCCCGATTAATTTTTTTTAACAGTTGACTTTCAGGCGAAGTACATGCACGAACATAAGCATCAAGGTTTTCATCAATGAAATGCATTTGAAAATAATTTAGAAAACAAAGTTACTTTTTTCCAACATCTTTTGTTCACCCAACCTAAAGAGCACATATTTAAGAATACCTAAAAAAATAAGTTTCTACTCCAAAATTCCTAAATTCGTACTTTATAAGTTCGTACATGACGGTTTCTCAAATTCGCCAACAATTTTTCGATTTCTTTGAAAGTAAGGGCCACGTGATTGTTTCATCCGCTCCGATGGTGGTTAAAAATGATCCAACCTTAATGTTTACAAATGCTGGAATGAACCAATTCAAAGATTATTTTTTGGGTTACCAAGTCCCGAGAAATCGACGAGTTGCTAATTCGCAAAAATGTTTACGCGTTTCTGGTAAACATAATGATTTAGAGGAGGTGGGCGTTGATACATACCATCACACCATGTTTGAGATGCTGGGAAATTGGTCTTTTGGCGATTATTTCAAAGAGGATGCCATTGCGTGGGCATGGGAGTTATTGACGGAAATCTACAAAATTCCAGTTGATAGATTGTAT
>VGMK01000106.1 GCA_016866375.1 Bacteroidota bacterium | reverse complement strand
TGATGGTTTCAAAACCACATTCCTTTGCTGCCAAAACACCGTGAACACAAGAATAATCAAACTCAATTCCTTGTCCGATTCTATTTGGACCTGAACCTAAAACAACTATTTTCTTTTTATCTGAAACAATACTTTCGTTTTCGCATTCAAATGTGGAGTAGTAGTAAGGCGTTTGAGCTTCAAATTCTGCCGCACATGTATCAACGAGCTTATAAACCCGCTCAATTCTGAATTCCATTCTTTTTTTGTGAACTTCAGATTCCAAACACCTCAGTAAATGAGCAATCTGACGATCGGCATAGCCTTTTTGTTTTGCTTCAAAGAATAATTCTTTTGGTAAGTTTTCTATGTGATGTTTCTCAATCTTACGCTCCAATTTGATAAGGTCTTCAATTTGTTTGAGAAACCAAATATCAATCTTTGTTTTCTCAACGATTGTTTTGAATGGAATTCCAAGTTTTATGGCGTCGTAAATATGGAAAAGTCGGTTCCAACTCGGGTGACTTAATGAATGTAGTATTTCGTTTTGGTTGGTCAATTCACGTCCATCTGCCCCAAGTCCATTTCGATTGATTTCTAAGGACTGACAAGCTTTTTGAAGTGCTTCTTGAAAAGACCGACCAATCCCCATAACCTCTCCCACCGACTTCATCTGCAAACCTAGTTTGCGATTTGTACCCGGGAATTTATTGAAGTTCCAACGTGGAATTTTCACAATTACATAATCCAAGGTAGGTTCAAAAAGCGCCGAGGTAGTTTTTGTAATTTGGTTATTCAGTTCATCTAGGTGATAGCCAATTGCTAATTTGGATGCAATTTTCGCAATCGGATATCCTGTAGCTTTTGATGCTAATGCCGACGAGCGAGAAACGCGCGGATTAATTTCAATGGTAATAATGTCCTCCTTTTCATCTGGGGAAACTGCAAATTGTACGTTACATCCTCCTGCGAAATTCCCGATAGAACGCATCATTTTGATGGCCATATCCCGCATTTTTTGGAAAGTTGTGTCGGATAAGGTCATTGCTGGTGCCACAGTAATTGAATCACCCGTATGAATTCCCATTGGATCGAAATTCTCAATTGAACAGATGATTACAACGTTGTCATTCGCGTCTCGAAGCAATTCCAACTCGTATTCTTTCCAACCAATTAAGGCTTTGTCAATCATTACCTCATGAATAGGTGATAATTGTAAACCTCTTTCCAATAGATTATCGAATTCTTTGGGTTCATATAAAATGGATGCACCAGAACCTCCAAGTGTGTATGACGGACGTATACAAAGTGGAAAACCAAATTCTTGAGCGATTTCTTTTCCTTCCAAAAATGATTTTGCCGTTTTTTGTGGCGCCATAGGCACACCAATTTCCATCATCAAATCACGAAATGCTTCTCGATTTTCCGTAATTTCAATGGCGTTTATGTCAACCCCAATAATACGAACATTATTTTCCTCCCAAATACCCATCTCGTCACACTTAATGCACAAATTCAATGCTGTTTGTCCTCCCATCGTTGGTAAAACCGCATCAATTTTATGATTCTTTAAAATTTCGACGATACTTTCAGGCTCCAATGGTTGCAAGTAAATGTTGTCTGCTACCACACTATCTGTCATGATCGTTGCTGGATTGGAGTTTATCAAGGTTACTTCAATTCCCTCTTCGCGCAATGACCTCGCTGCCTGAGAACCCGAATAATCAAACTCGCAAGCCTGACCAATTACAATCGGCCCGCTTCCAATAATCAGAACGGATTTAATGGATAAATCTTTTGGCATAGGGATTTCAATTTACATTTTCCTCAAAGCGTTCATTCGCTGTAAATTGAGCACAAATTTAATTTATGGAAAATGAAAATCCTTGACAAAAACAAACTCTTTTTGAACAATTTTTAAATAGTTGTTAATTACCCAAAAATTGATGAAAGCATGAAATACAACATCCATATTATCATTTTTTCCCTACTCAATTATCACTCAAGGTGAATTAAGTTTCACTTTTACAAAATACGGAAAGAAAAATAGGATTCTCTTATGAAAAAAGTCCTTGAACAAAAAAAAGGGCCATTCATTC
Organism: Bacteroidota bacterium; assembly: GCA_016866375.1. Lineage (GTDB taxonomy): Bacteria > Bacteroidota > Bacteroidia > Flavobacteriales_D > Crocinitomicaceae > UBA952. The sequence goes on along the minus strand of VGMK01000106.1, from coordinate 4,937 downwards.
AGAACAGCCCTTGGAAATAACTCATTTTGTTTATTTATCCTTTACCTCTTCGAAATCAACATCTGTAACTTCATCGGTAGCTTGGCCAGGATCAGTTTTTTCTGACGGCGTTTCATTGGCAGTCCCTTGAGCGTTTGCTGCATTGTACATATCCTGGGAGGCTGCTTGAAAAATGTCATTAAGTTTATCCATTGCTGGCTGCAAATTTGCAGCGTTTCTCATGTCATACTCTTTTTTTAACTCTGCTAAAGCATCCTCAATCTGCTGTTTTTTATCTGCCGGTAATTTATCGCCATACTCCTTCAATTGTCTTTCCGTTTGGAAAATTGTTGAATCCGCTTTGTTAAATAATTCTACTTCTTCACGCTTCTTTTTATCGGCATCTGCATTTGCTTCAGCTTCAGCCTTCATGCGTTGAATCTCTTCGTCAGAAAGACCAGAGGAGGCCTCAATTTTTATCGACTGCTGTTTTCCAGTTCCTTTATCTTTTGCAGAAATATTCATGATTCCATTCGCATCGATATCAAAGGTCACCTCAATTTGGGGGACACCTCTCGGAGCTGGAGGAATATCTGTCAATTGAAAACGCCCCAAAGTTTTATTGTCATTGGACATTGATCGCTCACCTTGCAATACATGGATGTCAACGGAAGGTTGATTATCAGAGGCTGTTGAAAAGACCTCAGATTTCTTCGTTGGAATCGTTGTATTCGCCTCTATTAACTTAGTCATAACTCCACCCATGGTCTCAATTCCGAGAGAGAGAGGAATCACATCCAGTAGTAATACATCTTTCACCTCACCCGTAAGAACGCCTCCTTGGATTGCGGCTCCAATGGCAACAACTTCATCTGGATTAACGCCTTTAGAGGGCGACTTTCCAAAAAACCGCTGAACAGCGTCTTGAATTACAGGAATACGAGTGGAACCCCCAACTAAAATTACCTCGTCAATATCACTTGGTTGGAGACCTGCATTCTTCAAAGCTGAACGACATGGTGCAATAGTTCGCTCGACGATTGAAGAAATCAATTGTTCAAATTTAGAGCGTTGTAGGGTTCTCACCAGGTGCTTTGGAATACCATTAACCGGCATTATATAAGGTAGATTTATTTCAGTTGAAGTCGTTGAGGATAGCTCAATTTTAGCCTTTTCAGCTGCCTCTTTGAGACGTTGTAAGGCCATAGGATCCTTTCTTAAATCTAAACCTTCATCGTTTTTAAACTCTGCAGCCAACCATTCAATTATCGCTTCATCCACATCATCACCACCCAAATGAGTATCTCCATCAGTTGCTAATACCTCAAAAACACCGTCACCTAATTCCAATACAGAGACGTCATGCGTGCCTCCCCCAAAGTCAAAAACAACTATTTTTTGATCGATTCCTTTTTTATCCAATCCATAGGCCAGTGCCGCGGCAGTTGGTTCGTTGATAATTCTCTTAATCGTAAGCCCAGCAATTTCTCCTGCTTCTTTTGTTGCTTGACGCTGCGCATCATTGAAATAAGCCGGAACTGTCACTACGGCCTCTGAAACCTCCGTTCCTAAATAATCCTCAGCAGTTTTTTTCATTTTTTGAAGAATCATGGCCGAAATCTCCTGTGGTGAATAGAGTCTGTCATCAATTTTAACTCTTGGAGTGTTATTATCACCTTTAACCACTTCGTAGGGTACTCTCTCCGTTTCTCTTTTTGACTCGTCGAATGAACAACCCATTAATCGTTTGATGCTATATATTGTTTTTGTTGGATTCGTAATAGCCTGCCGTTTAGCAGGATCACCGATCTTTCTCTCCCCGCCTTCTACGAATGCTACCACTGACGGTGTTGTTCTTTTTCCTTCAGCATTCGCAATTACGATTGGTTCACTTCCTTCCATGACTGAAACACACGAATTTGTTGTTCCTAAGTCAATTCCTATAATTTTTCCCATTTTTTGATTAAATTTTCAAATTTCACTCACCGAGTCAATTAATATGCCATCAGAAAACGGCGCAAAGATTGTGACACAAAGTCATTTTTGGAGGCCTTTATTACTGACATATTATCAAAAAACACTGACAGAATATCTAAAATAATCCAATGCTTATAAGTAATTCCTCTGCTCAAGCATCAATTTGTGATTCACTAAATTTGGAAAAAACCTACTGAGATATTTTTTGACATTTTATTGCTCTATCATCGAAAAGTTTTTTGCCTCATTTTTTAAAACGTTGATATAATTTGAAATTTTGATAGCTCGCATTTATTCCCACTTTGAGCAAAATATCTTTGAGTCTATCTTTCCAACTCCTTTTACGCATGGCATCATTAACATTAAAGGTCCAATTAAACCTTTCTATTCTCTCTTTCATAACACTTGGATGATTCCCCTTAAATTTTCTAATTTCGGTTATGTGATCTTCATACATGAACCTCTCCGTCTTGGCAATATTTTTATCTAACCAAGAGTCGTCGTGCCAAAATTTATTAAAATATTCTTGTTTTTGCTGCATGGATCGCGGATCCTTGACCCAACCATAGTGATAAATTTTAGAGTCTAAAGCCACCACTCGTAATTTTTGATTTTTTCTTTTTCGGAAACCTTGTGCATCTCCAAAAGAATATATTTCGCTGTTTCTACGAACTATGCGAATTTCATTTTTATACCATGAGTGCGAAGATCCAATACAATCATAAGAACCATAAAAGTGTAGATAATCGAATAAAAAACCATCTACGTTTAAGTTATATTGATAACTTTTCAACGCATTGTAAATGTACTCCAATTGATTATCCTCCAATACCTCGTCACCTTGAATATAAAAACACCATGTTGCATCATTGGAGACGCACTCCAACGCTTTATTTGTTTCCACAGCCAATACCTCTCCGTTTTCGCGCAGGTTATCGTTCCAAACAGTATCTATAATTTTAATTTTATCCGTATCTATTGATTCAATCAAGATTCTTGTGTCGTCGTCAGAGTTACCCACTGCAACTATCATTTCATCACAGATTGGAATAATTGACCTTATCGCTTCAATGATTGGATAATCGTATTTAATTGCATTCCGTATAAATGAGAAACCACTTACTTTCATGTATTTATTTTATAGAAAATGATAGTAAAACACAATTAAATGACAACAATTTTAAAAAAGTATGACTGACTTTTAATCACTAATTCCAGATAATACAGACCAGTTTGTTCGATTTTGGGGAAAATCTCCTTGGTATTTACCAATTTTTGTTGATTTAAAATTCTGCCCGAAGGATCTTGAATTGTAAGACTCCCATATACAGATTCCGATAAATAAAGTGATTCTTGAACGCGAATAAGCGTAGGGAAAAGTTGCAAGGATTGAACCTCATGGAAAAGTACATTGGCATCTGTTTCTTCGATTCTGACCACTCCGTTATTAAAAGTCCCAATCCATTTTACGTGAGAAGATTCGTGCACGATAGCGGTAATATGATTTGTTGGTAAATCTGAATTTTGTTGGTTATAACTCTGCCAAACATCGTTTTGTTTAATTATAATTCCAAAAAGCTCGGATCCCATAAAAATACGTTGATCCTCCTTATTGATTGCAATGCAAGTTAATCCATTTGTTGGAATGGGTGAGTTCGTGATATTCCAACGTGCCCATGGACCACCATTGCCTAAATCAGTTACCAAACCGGCTGCGGGCGTTGCAAACCAGGGTTGACCTGTTGAATCAATATCAATGTCGATGGATGAATTATCCGGCAATCCTGATTCCACGATACTATGTACTTCAATATTATTTTGAACGTCATAGTACAAAAGACCTCCATTTATAGTACTAATGTATTTTTCATTTGAAAAACCTGTTCGAATATCCGTAATGTTGTTGGTCGGTAATCCATTATCGGCGACATTCCAAACTTGCCAACTCTGTCCATTAAATTTTGACACCCCTTCCGAAGTTGCTAGCCAAATGTTATTCGATGAATCAATTTCAATCCCCCTAACCAAGTTATCATTCAATCCAGAGTTTGACTCATTGTAATTTATCCAGCTATCATTTGATTTTTTAAATAGCCCACCTTGCATTGTACCGATCCAAAGAATTGAATCGTTTTGAACTTTTAGTGAGCGTATATTATCATTGCTTAAAAACGAATTGTTTGATGTAAATACCTGCCAATTATTTCCATCGAAAGAAGCAAGTCCTACATCAGTTCCAAACCATTTTTTTTCTCCTTGGATCGCGATGCAGCGAACGGTATTAAAGGGTAAAGGAGAGTTTTCTGAAGTAAAATTCTGAAGAATAGGTTGTCCATAAATAAAAAAGCTCCCGAATGTAAAAAACGAGAGCTTAATTATCACTTTTATCATTTAATTTTTGATTACTTTTCGCAAAAACTGGAGACCTTTGTAGTTAATGGTAATGAGATAAGTACCTTTTGCAAATTTGTCTAAGTTCATCGAAATATCATTCTTACCTTCAACAGCTGACACTGATTTTCTATTAAGCTCTTTTCCTTGAAAATCAGTTAGCTTTATTACAACACCATCATTTTCCAAGGAATTAAACGAAATATTAACCACACCTCCCGTTGGATTCGGCGAGACGATTAAAGATGACTGAAACGAAACCAACTCTGGGGCACTTGCACATGATTCAACAACTACGTTTACTGGGATTAATATTCCCGAACATCCATTTTCTGTATTCATTACCATGAAAACTGTATCAGCGTAGAGTGGAGAAGTCTCAAAGGAAGCACCAGTTCCAATTTCTTCGTTGGCTGTGTTGAACCAAATTATATCTGATCCACCCGAGGCACTCAAAATTGCACTTTCTCCTTCGCAGATCGTAACATCATCCACTACAGGCGTTGCAACTTGTTGAATTGTGACATTGACCGCTGTCTGCGGACTTGTACACTGACCATTTTGAGTTAAAACTTCCCAATCATACAAAT
>VGMK01000105.1 GCA_016866375.1 Bacteroidota bacterium | reverse complement strand
CCCCAACATTCGCCCATATTAGGACAACTTCCACTTTCACAAATGGTATGCAACTTGTGTTGGTCGACCAAACCTCTTACTTTGCGGTAATTTTCACCAATCGGCAACTTCACACGCAACCAATGAGGTTTCTTTATTCGAATTGATTGAGTCATTTTCCTTGTAGACAATTAATGCATAAAATTAGTTCAAAATACGTTTTGAAAAAAATGATGCTAATAACTTTTACGGATTATCCACTCTATAAAATTTACAAACGCTAAGTTCGAATCCAACAAAGCATGCGCAATGAATAAAAATGTTGGTATATTTTGTGGAGGATTTTCATCCGAATTTGAAATATCAATTAAAAGTGCCAAAAATATTGCAAAGAACTTCCCAGCAGGGTACGAGGTCTATCTGATTATCGTGACAAGATCGCACTGGTTTGCAATGAAAGATGAAGAATCACTTACCTTTTCTCGAGAAGACCTATGCATTCAAAAAGAAAATCTAACAATCAAACTCGATTTAGCCCTTGTTTACATTCACGGAGAGCCCGGCGAAAATGGTAAAATACAAGCCCTTTTGGACCTTCATGGCATTCCTTACTTGAATTCAGGAGTTCTCGCTTCATCCTTGTCTTTTGATAAATGGTACTGCAATCAATTTCTTAAATCCTTTGGTTTTCATGTGGCTCAATCTATTCGTTTAGTTAAGGACCAGGTTTACCAAACTGCAGATATTCTCAAAAAATTACAATTGCCTGTTTTTGTGAAACCTTGTGACTCTGGTTCGAGTTACGGGATTTCAAAAGTAAATAAGCATGAGGAGCTCGAACCGGCAATTGATATAGCTTTTTCTGAAGGTTCTTCGCTGGTCATTGAATCTTTCTTAAAGGGTGTTGAAGTGACCTGTGGAGTTTACCGAAATAAATCCGGATTGGTGGCCCTACCACTTACGGAAATCGTTACAGAAAATGACTTCTTTGACTATGACGCCAAATACAACGGTAAATCAGAGGAAATTACCCCAGCACGCATCTCCCCAGAAAACACCGAAAACATTCAAAAATGTGCCAAAGAAATTTACTACTTACTTCAACTCAAGTCTATTGCTCGAATCGACTTTATGTTGGTTGATAACATTCCTTATGTCATTGAGGTGAATACAACACCCGGATTCTCAGATGCCTCTATTGTTCCAAAAATGTTGTTGAGTGCAAAAATTTCTGTTCGCAACTTTTGGAATGAAATTCTAGTGGTAGAAAGTTAATACTGAGCCATTTCGACCAATATTTTTTCCATCTTATCGGATATTTGTGTTGAACTGCAATTGAAGTTATTGACTGTTATGGCGAAAGCCAGTTTTTTTCCAGTGGTGCTTTCCACATAACCGGCATAAGATTTAACCCCACTGATTGTTCCGCTCTTTGCGACAACCTTTCCCTCACAAACTTTCTCTTTACATAAATTTTTTAGAGTCCCACTTACGCCAGCAACTGGCAAAGTTTTTTTGAAACTATCAATATTTTTTGAATGCCACATGTAATTGAGTAAACTTGTAAAATGCGAGGCGCTTATGGCATTTGACCTCGACAAACCGCTCCCATCGGTGAGTACCAGACCCTTTGTATCAATATTTTTCTCCAAAAATTTATAAATATGTTGTAGGGAAGTGGCGGTGCATCCATCGCCGGATAAATAATAACCTAATTGATTCAAAAGTCCTTCTGCAAAAAGATTAACACTTTTCAGATTGGTCCAATAGGCTATTTCATCTACGGTTTTGCCGAAATATTCAATTAACAAATTCATTTTATTGTAGTTGCGATTACTCAATATTGAATTTGTTCTAACCGTCCTACAACCGTCTTCTGTTTGTATGCCAACATTTGCTAAAGCTTTTTGAAGCTCGAATGCAGTTTGTAGTTCTGGGTCAGGAAGACTTCCTTTTACCTCAAAAGAGGATTGATGAGCGGGTAGTTTACCCTCTGCCGATCTGTCAAGAGAAAAAGGAGCTCCGTACAAATAGGAATTATCGCCATTTACATTTGCCGAATACACATTGTTCTTGTAACGAAGCCCAGATACTTCCGGGAAAATGGAAACTATCGCAGACTTTGTCCCCGGGGAAAATGTTCTAAAATTGACCTTCACAAGATTATCGTAGATATTCAGTCCTCGTGCTGGGGATCCATAATAATTCCCGATGTCGTTCCAATCCCACCCGTCTGGCACTCCTGCATAACCAAAATCAGAAGCATCCGCGATGAGTGCTCCTTGAATAAATTTTATTCCAAGTTTACTTAATGAATCCGCCCACGAATTCAAAAAGTCAAGTTCCTTTTTAGGTTGATTGAAATACTTACTGCCCAAACTAACATCCCCACCACCCCTTAGCCATAAATTTCCTTGAAGTATTCCATCACTCGTAATATTACCATCAGTGTAAATTCTCGTGCTAGCGCGGTATTGAGGACCTAATAATTCATATGCTGCTGCTGTCGAGAATAATTTTGTCGTTGATGCACTTGTGATGGCTAAATCGGATTTATAGGCAGCAATCTCATTGCCATTTTCTAGATTTATCACGTGGATTGAAATGGCAGCATTTTTATTCACCGGATCCTCAACAAAGATTTCAATCGCTTTTTGAATATTTTGTTGTGCCTCAACGTTAGAGGCAATACTCAAAAAAATCAGAAATAAAATGTAAATTTGAATAATTTTCATACCGACTAAGTTCACTGAAAATTTGTTCTTGTTGGAGCCTAAATCGAAGGAGTTATGAATAACGTGCTATTCAAAACTCAAGAATTATACCGAAGCCGAATGCAAGGTCGAAAAATTAGGGTTTTAAGAATTATAAATAGATTCAACATTGGTGGACCTACCTACAATGCCACGCTGCTCACAAAGTTTTTATCTAAAGATTTTGAAACCTTACTTATCGGCGGTCTTCCTGAGGAGGGCGAGTCAGACTCGCTTTTTATTCCGAGAAGTTATGGTATCGAACCCCTCTTGCTCCATGAATTGAAGAGAGAACCAAATTTTTTTAGTGATCGACAGGCTTTAAAAAAAATCAAGTCCATCATCAGAGAATTTAAACCTGACATTGTACACACACATGCATCAAAAGCCGGAGCATTGGGTAGAAAGGCTGCCATTGATTGCAATGTGCCCGTGATTGTCCATACTTTTCATGGGCATGTTTTTCACTCTTATTTTGGCGCGCTTAAAACATGGATTTTCAAAATGATAGAACGTCGCCTAGCTTCAAAAACAAATGGAATAATTGCAATATCACCAACCCAAAAGAAGGAATTATGTAACATATACAGGATTGCTCCGGAGCGCAAAACCACGGTTATTTCCCTTGGATTTGATTTAGAGAAATTTCAAAGAGATCTAAAATTAAAACGTGAAGAAACGAGGAGAAATTTTGATATCGGAAAAGATGAGCTGGCCATTGCTATAATCGGCAGACTATCAGCTGTTAAAAACCATATTTTTTTTATTCAAGTTATTTCAGACTTATATTTAAAAACAAAAAATAAGTTTAAAGTTTTCATAGTAGGCGATGGTGAGGAACGTCCCAAAATTGAACAAAAAATTAAAACTTTGTGTCCTGCTGCTCCCATTGTTTTCACCTCATGGATTAAAGATATTTCATCTTTCAATCCTGGAATGGATATTATTTGCCTCACTTCCCTCAACGAAGGAACTCCAGTAAGTTTAATTGAGGCTCAAGCAAGCAATGTACCTATAATTTGCACGGATGTCGGTGGTGTTTGCGATATCATGAAAGATGGTGAGACAGGGTATATTTGCCCATCAAATAATTTAGAATATTTCGTAGAGAAGCTTCTTTTTTTGATTGAAAATGAAAATATTCGAAAAAAAATGTCACAAAACGGCTGGTCTTTCGTAAGAGACAAATATACATATGAAATACTTGTGAAAAAAACAGAAAAATATTACCGAGAAAAACTTAAAGAAATAAATTATCTATAAATAAATGTTCCGATTCATATTTCAATTCTCGCCTCTTCTAATTTTCATTATTTTATTGAATTCCTCGTGTAAGTCTTTAAATTCTAATGCCTTATTTCAAATACCTAAGGGCGAAGAGTTTTCATTCGATAGTATACCACTAATTCCAAAAGATGATTATAAAATTGGCCCAGGAGATCGTTTCAGTTTTGTATTTGCCGCTAACAACGGGGAACGATTTATCAACAACTTATCTGGATTCAATGACGGCGAGTCAGGCAATATAAGATCGGCACAGGGTTCTTCAAACATAAATGATTATTTGGTTAGGCAAGATGGTACAGTGGAGATACCCATCATTGGAAATTATCCGGTTGCAGGTTTAACGATTATTGAATTAGAAGACTCCTTGAGTAAAATTTTAGCCAAAACTTATAACAACCCATTCGTGCAAATTAGAATCACAAACCAGAGAGTTATCGTATTTCCTGGCAGAGGACAAGCAAAAGTTGTTTATTTACAAAATGTTAATACCTCCTTACTAGAGGCAATTGCTCTTTCGGGGGGTATTTCGAACGAGGGTAAGGCAAATTCAATTAAACTCATGAGAAAAAAGCCTTCGGGTAAAAGAGAAATATATAAAATCGATTTATCATCCATTCATAGCATGCAACAGGCAGAAATGATAGTTCAATGCAATGACTACATTTACATTGACTACCGACCTAGGTATGCTTCTTCGATTTCAGAAAGAGTTGGGCCATGGGTTGGTCTTATAACGTCATCTTTGGCAATAATTGCTATTTTCAGGTAAATGCTATTTTATGTCAACAGGTTCAGGTAAAAAAATTTTAAATAAAGAATTTAATCCACTTATTCTAGAGGTAATTTTAGCTAGACACTGGAAAAAACCTTTTTTTTATCTCACTCTATTTTTAATTTTTGCTTTTTTTTATCTTCGTTATTCCACCCCTGTTTATCAAACGAAAGCACTTATTCAAGTGATTCTGGAAAATAAGGTCAGCGATATTCTTGGTAAAGATATTGTCAACGTTGACAAAGGAGTCAACTTAGATCAGGAGGTAGAGTTGATTCGATCTGATTTTATAATTGGCAAATCAATTGAAAATTTAGGCCTTTACACAAGTTTTTATTCTGAGGGGACAATTTTGACCCGAAATCTTTACAGGGATGTTCAATTTTCAATAACAGTCTATTCCCTGAACGATTCAAGCCTTTGTGAAAAAGATATTGATATTACTGTGGCTAGAGACGGAAAACTTATTCTAAACTATGAGAGTAACATCGGAAAAAACACAATTCAATTATCCTTAAATAAAAGATTTAAAAATAAAGAGTTTGACATAATTATCAAAGGGAAAAATATTGAAGAAATAATTGAATTATGTAATGAATCGCGTTTATATTTTAGATTTAACTCTAAATCAAAACTGATAGAAGATATAAAGAATAAACTAACCGTAATAGCTGTAAATCCTGAAGCCCAAACAATAGAAATTACCTATGAAAATTCAAATGCCAAGCTATCCCATGACATAACAAAATCACTTATCGATTCCTATTTAATTTTTCAGAAGGAAAACACTGTTAAAAATGCTCAAAAAACAATTGCCTTTATCGATTATCAATTGGACTCATTATCGCATATTTTGGAAGGTTCAAAGGAAACTCTTGCACAATTTCAAAAGAAGGAACAATTGCCAAATATCGAAAAGTTAGGTGACAATTTAGCCGAAGAATTGACAGAAAATTCAAAAAAAGTTACTGAATTAGAGGAGGAATTGAGCACCCTAAATTTGGTTCAATCCAAGATAACAAGTAACCCAAATCGGATTGAAATTTATAAGGTTATTCCAGAAATGATAGGCAAAAAAAGTTTTGAAGGTACTGTTATTAGACAAATAGAGGAACTTAATGATCTTCTTGAGAAAAAAGAAGAATTACTAAAAGATGTAACACTTGAAAATGAATCAATAAAAAGGATCGAAGTAAAAATTCAGAATAAAATAGCCAATATAAGGAGAAGTATGATGGTTATTGAAGAGAGAATAGATTCGGATAAGGTCATATATTCGAGAAAACTTGGTGAAATCGAACAAGAATATTTTAATCTCCCGACTAAATCGATGGAATTGGACCGTCTGAAGTACATTCAGGATTTAAACAATAAATATTTCTCACTTTTTACGGAGAAAAAAGTGGCCTTAGAATTAAGTAGTGCAGGTTATTCATCTTCTACAAGAATTTTGACCCCACCAATTATGCCAACTTCACCAATTAGACCGAATAAAATGTTAGTTTATGCTTTAGCATGCACTTTTGCATTACTCATCGGTCTTGGGAGAATGTTATGGCTATATTTAACTTACAACGACATTATTAATGCAAATGATCTGCAAAAAATATTACCCCCACAAACTAACTTTATTGGGATTATTCCAAAATTTAAAAGAAAAATGAAGTTTTCACAAATGGTTGTTAATGAATCCTCAAAATCTAGGATGGCAGAAGCTGTGAGGACTATCCGAACAAACATGAGTTTCATAAATAAGGATGCAAAAGTTGTGGCAATATCGTCATCCATTTCTGGAGAAGGAAAAACTTTTGTGATGTTAAATCTAGCCGGTTTGGTCGCTGCAAACGGAAAACGAACTATACTGGTAGATCTTGACTTACGCAAACCAAAAATTCATCATGGATTTAATGCGGAAAACACTTTTGGAATGAGTAATTTAATTTCGGGATTGGCTTCGTTGGAAGAGGTAATAAACAAATCAGAATTCCATAATTTAGATTACATCACCGCTGGACCAATCCCTCCTAATCCATCGGAATTAGTTCAGGGGCAAAAAGTAAAGGATGTGATTGAAAAACTGAAAAGCATATACGATATGATTCTCATCGATCTCCCACCAGTCGGTATTGTATCAGACGGGGTTGAGATTTTAGCAATTTCCGATATTCCCCTCTATGTTTTCAAGGCTAATTATTCTCAAAGGATTTTTACTCAACGTGTGGAAGAATT
>VGMK01000104.1 GCA_016866375.1 Bacteroidota bacterium | reverse complement strand
GTATCTATGCACTTCAGAGTTTGGTTAGAAATCAATCGAGGTTTAATCTAATATGGCCCTGTAGTTTAATGGATAAAATAAAAATTTCCTAAATTTTAGTTACAGGTTCGATTCCTGTCGGGGCTACATGACTTCCAAAAAGGCATTCCGTTTCAGGTTTGCCTTTTTTGTTTTTGCTTGAATTCCTTGATAGCAAAGCGATTTGACCAAAGAGCGTATTGATTCTAGTGGTTAGAACTTCATCGTTTTTCTTACTATACAGCATTCCTTCCGGGAAGACCAAATATTGTAACCGTTGCTTTTCATGGTAATCCGATGAAACCCATAGCTGGCGGAGGTTCTGTGCGTATTTCAGTCCTTTTTCGACTGCTAATTCAAGGTTAGAACTGATTTTGCCAGATTGATCGATTTCTTGCTCAATCGCCTTGATTTGACCTGAGTAGAGCGATGAAAATTTTTCATACTGCTCTTTTGAAATCTGACCCAGCACAAAGCGCTCTTCTACTTTTTCTAATTGACTCTTGATCTCAGTAATTCGCTTGCGAGAATTTTTTTCATTAGTCTGATCATCAGAGAAACGGTGTTTCAGTTTATCCAATAAAATATTTTTGAGACGGTCTTTATACTTTAGGTCATACTCAAAGTGGCCCATAACCTGTTCAAATTTTTCGTTCAAATTTTTCGCTGATACGCTCAGCTTAGTTCCTTGCTTTATGGACTTGTAGTAAAATAAATTTTTCTTCTTGTTGTGATAGCCTGTGAGTGGACTGCCACTAACCGCATCGCGCATGAATATTTTCAAGGGCAGCTCAGATTTGTCTCTGATTTTTTTGACCCCAAATCTTGGATTCTCCCGGCTTATGTTATTTGCCTGTAAAAAAGTTTCTTTATCGATTAGCGCGGGATGTTTGCCCTTAAAAATTTGTCCCGGTATCAAGGCGACTGATACATACCCACAGTAGAAGGGATTGGCTAATATCCACCCCAGGTAGCGGATGCTGACCTTGATCCCTAAAAGGGCTAATTTTTCTACTATTTGTTGGTTGGTAAATTTTCCTGAGGCCTTCCAGATAAAGGCTTTCTTTAAAATTTTCCCTTCTTCATTTACTTCATAGACGTGCTTATCAGCAGTAGTATATTTATTTACATTAGTATAGCCCCGGGGTGTGGAATAAGGCCAGTAACCTTTTTGTATTAAAGATTTAGTACAGTTTACGCATTTATCCTTTCGCATGTCATTATCCAGCTTACTTAAAAGCATGTATAAGTTTTGCTGAAAATTTCCAGTTGCAGTAGTACTATCAATTTCTTGTGTAACCGCAACAAGCTTTACACCCAGTTTTTTTAGACTTTCAAGTAAATAAATTCCATTGGCTCCCGATCTTGAAAAACGGTCATAGCTATACACCAGAATTGTCGAAATCGACTTGTCTTTTTTGACATAGTCCAACATCTTCTGAAATTCCTTCCTTTCATCGGTCTTGGCAGATTCATATGTCCCCCCGAATCTGATTTTAATGCTATAACCCCCTTTGTCTGCAAATTTTTCTATTGTCTCACCCTGCATAGTCAAGGAATTTCCGCTATCCATTTGTTCTTTGGTAGATACCCGGTTGTAAATACAGGCAAAATTTCCTGTTCTAAAGGGGGTAATAGAGTTTTCCTTGCTAAAATTTTCTTTTAGCAACTGCTGAAATTTTTCTTCATTCATAGTTTTACTCTTTTTCTAATAATGCAACCAGAATTTCTGCTAAAATTTCAAGTTGCTTGTCAATTTCCTGTTCGGTTTTTTCACCCTCGGTCAAAATTTTTTCCGGGGGTAAATTTTTCCCTCCCTCCATTGCTTCAATGAATGGGTAGACCGACGGGGGCACTCCGTATGGGTCTGCGGGTTTACAATGCGTCTGAGAACCTCAGTACGTATAAAAAGAACTTTTAGAGTCTAATGACTTCTGTCCGCTCAAAATATTTTAGTCTGCCGTCTCTTGACTTGATGATGATATCTCGAAACGTGCCTTTTTTAGTTAGTTTTCTAATTTCTTGGTCTAAGTCGTCAAAATTCATCGGTCTGGACAGATGTACTACCGGTCTACCGTCTTTACTGGTCCTGATAGTGACTTCCTCTACATTATTTTCAGCAAATTGCTTTTTTAGAAGCTCTACAGAACTTTCTGAAATTTTTTGACTGAGTTCGGGTTTACTTGAAAAATATTCATGTGTCTTGGAAATTTCCATGATAATCGAGCGAATGTTGATTAACACGGAATTGGGCTTGTTTAGCAGCTTGATCAGGTCTTCAAACCCCATCAAGGGGTCTGCTTGAATTTTTTCTACATCAAGGAGGTCAAAATTTTTTTGACCGTCAAAAACAAGAACGTAGTTGGCCCGCTGTAAAATGGTGCTGTACAGAAGTAGGGAAAACAGTGAAAATTGTAGATTTTCTAAAATTTTTTCAAGATCGGGGCTAACCTGCACTTTGCCGTCTTTGACTAAATTTTTTTCTACGATCAAATCGGCAAAATCTGGGCGAATCAGGCTAAAATCTACCCTTCCAGCAGCTAAATAATTTTTTGCAAAGTCCGGGGGGTGAAAAAAATCGGAAACTTCCTTCAGCTTTTCCATCCCCACCCCCACCGACCTTAGTTCTACCAGCAGTCTAAGCCAGCAGACCTCTATAAAGCTAAATTTCCCCCAGATCCGCCTGTCCTTTTTTTCTACATGGTGGGGCAGTAAACCCTTGTTTTTCCAGACCCACAAAATTTTACTGTCAATCCCCTCCACCCCAACATCCGAAATGGTTAAATCCCTGCTGGAAAGAGCCTGCAAATCGAGAAAAAAGTGTACAGGGTCCTCTTTTAAAGCTTGAGATACTAGCTCAAGAGCTAAACTTCTAATAGTGTTGATATTTTTAATTTTATCTAAATAATTAGATAAAATTAAATACTTTTTAACTAAACAAACCTTTAAGTTCCATTTATTTCAAGAAATTTTTGCCATACAAGTAGAATAAAGGCAAAATACTGCCACATAGTATTGATTACCAACAATCTATGAATCCCGTCTCAGATAAAGTAATAAGACCCTTGTTAGACTCCAACTTTTCAATTGCGTATTTAGTAACTTTATTTTGATCAATTGCATCCAACTTGATACATTTTTCACCGCAAGTCCAGTATTCATCAATACGAAATTTTAGATTCTCAAATTTTAACTTAGTTGCATCATTCCTTGATTGACTACATAAGCTGTTGTATTCATCGATGTGCTTTGAAATTAACCAATCGACTCTTTTTTTTGCGGCATCGATGTTTGTCACTTCTGATAATTCAGTTGGTGCACATCCCGAAAGTGTGAAGAGAAAAAGAAAAACAAAATAAAGATTTTTCATAATTTAAAGTATTAAAAATTATAGACATGAAATTTACTACTGCAGCCTCTGACGCAATTGAAATATACGAAGATTATTTAATAACTAAAGATGGTACAAAAATAGCCTTAAATAAAATCCAAACAGTTGGAGATTATACATTTGAACAGAATACAAAAAAACACAAGACTTTATTAATCGTCTACCTTATTGCAGGCCTTATCCTTCTGGGCATCTCAGTAAATTATTTATATAACCCTATGGTATTTTATGAAAACCTCTATAGCCGGGATGGTAGATCCCTTAGAGAAGAACATAAAGTAAACTGGATGACTTGGGGTGGTACAATAATTCTACTCTTTGCTGCTCAAGTACAAAATGTGAAAATTAGAAGAATAAAGAGAATTGACTATAAAAGCAGTGATTTATCCTTGTATTGCTCTGTACAAACAAAAGATAGTACTAATCCAAAAGAAAGAGTCTTTAGCAATATTGAAATTTGCAAAGGAAAGTTTGAAGAATTGAAAGAGCTACGAAAAAAAATTATCGAATCAAGAGACAAAGCAGTTCTTAGATAATTGTTTTAAAAAATTAATACCTTTAAGTATCACTTTTTTCCAAAAAATTACCTAAAATGAACTCAATACCCCTTCGATCAATTGGATTATTGGCAATTTTCACTCTGTCCCTTTTGTTTACTTTGTCCTGCGGAAATGGGAAATCAGCAACAGCGAATGAGGACGGAGGCACAGTTACGGACCAACGAAAGTTTGACATTGCATCATTCACCCCAGGAAAATCTTTTGAATTTCAAAAGTCATCCTTGATTAAGGAGTGTACTGACCCGGATATCAAACGAGTGACAGTAATCGATGATAAAACAGTAAAGTTATATGCCTGGCATAAAGGTTGTCCAAATAATCAAATTAATGAAGAGGAACTTATTTATACGTATCGGATCGATGATGCATCAAACTGGTCGCAGGAATATAGGTGGCTTAAAACGGATAGCAAGGTCATCCTTCTAGAAAATGAGAAGGCAGGTTACTACAATGGATATGAATTGCTATCTAAAAGATACATGATTACAAATGCCTATAATGAATCTAAATTTATTGAGCCGCGAATTTTTGAGCAACTCGATGAGCAAGAATATCCAAGCCGAAATGGTGTATTCACATCCGACGGGACACTGCGATAATTTCTATTAAAATGGGGAAAATAATTGATAATTTATGAATTGAGTCCTACCGTTTTATTAACAAGTCTTTTTTTTGTTGATAGTGGTCGTATATGAAAAAATAATAAAACATTAAAAGAAATAAAATTTATCAAAATCGTCAAAAATCTATCTGTATAAGCATTGCGTTTTATGAACTTATTTGGCATGTAAAAATTAAATGCATCATTTCTTTAATAATCTTAAACCTATTTTTTTTAGGTTGCACAAATACTGGGGCACCAAATATATCAGATGAAGCCACAATTAATTAAACGGGAGTTATACATACAGCTGCAATGAAAAAAGATATTATTTCACGAAAGGCACAATAAAAATATCTCACCAAAAATAATTAGGTCATAATAAATCGTTTTAATTTTTGCTCCTTTTTTTTGAAACGCTATTAATGATATTTAATAAGAGCGGTGCAAAAAGAACGAGGATCAAGAATTGAAAAACTCGTATCTAAAATAAAATTCTAATATAATTCCCGTTTCCGCGTCTTGAATAATATGGATCGCTATTCTGTTGGTCAAATGTCTGTTTTATGAAAAACTGAATTTTACTTAAAAGCTCTATATATTCACTTTTGCCTTCAGTTTCAGGTATGTATGATTTAGTTTTAAAGTTATAAATTCTGTAATTAGGGTCATTTTCTCCTTTAATGTATCCAATATTAAAAGATTCTAATTTATTTTTTATTGAATTATATTGGTAAAGTTCTATTTCATCGCTTGTTTCAGTTGTTGTATAATTTCCGTAATCATAGGCATCGCCTATTTGGGAACGGGTTAGCCCACCGTCTTTAAATTTGTTTCCAGAAAAAGTTGTGGACTGAATCGATTTTCGTATAACTATTGGCGATTTACTTTGTAAGTTCAACATTAACTTCTGGTATGTGGTACTATTGAATTGTGGATTGATTTTATGATTACTAAGTGTATCAAAGAATATAAAAAAATCTGTTTTTTCGGGTATTGGATTCGTGTTTTCAAAGATATATTCATCAGAATATCCTAAAGTATATCCAAAAAAGTCACTTGGGTCTAATAACGAACATATCAACACATATTTAGCTATTGGGTTATACTTTTCAGCCGTGTATAGTGCTCCAAATTTTGATGTCAAGTGGCTATTAAAATTTATTAACATTGATATTTTACTCGCACTATCCGGACCCATACTTATGGGAGTGGTAGACTGCCCTATAAAGTAAAAAGAACTATCCCTATTTGAGATGATGCAGGTGTCACCATTAAGGGAAATTTTTGCCCAATTTATACGATCTTTTTCTTCTCCCGTGAAGTAACTTAACAATTTTATTGTTCCATCATTTGATATAATTCCATTCATTGAGCTGATGGAATCAAGATTTCGACTCCTACCAGATAAGTAGTAACTAATAAGGTCAATAGAGCCTTTAGTCACTTTGAAATATGATAACGACTTACTCCCGGAATTCTTATCATAAAGGATACCATAAAAATATTTTCCTTCAACCTGATTTTTAACACTGGTGTTACATGATGTTAAAAAAATTGTGGAAATGATAAAAATTTTAAAGATTTTCATTTCTTTTAGTTTATGTTTCAATCAACTTACTTTGAAGAGCACTCTTCGGAAAAAAATCTTTCGGTATTATTTCCTGAGTAGACACTCCCATATTTTTTTGTGATTTCATCACTCCATTTCAATCTACATTCTCTTTGCGCTCTTTCAATTGGGTTTCCTGTTATATATTTACGATCCTCATTCATAATTCGTTCAACTACATTCAATGGCGGAAGATACTCTTGAAATACAGTGTCGCAGTCACAAACTGATGGTTTTGATTTAATGGCACCCTTGACTATAAAAAAAATTAGAAATATTCCCCCAACTACGAAGATGTAAAATCTATAGTTTTTATAAAAAATGGGGTATTGTCTTTTATGATTTTCGAGTGTAATTGCTAATCTTTTTAATGAATATACTTTAGATGTCTAATATATGAATAAAAACAATTTCTTAAAATATTTATTTTCGAATCCAGTCACCCCTACTTGTTATTTCAGAAAATAATACTGGTTTTAAAGAATAACATATAGGCAGCTAAAAATCGATCAGAGCCGTCAAATCATCCCTAACTTCGTTAGAACCAAAGGTAATCAAGTCTACTAGTTATTTTAGAAAATAATAATGGTTTTAAAGAATAACATATAGACCACTAAAAATCAATCAGGGCCATCAAATCAGCCCTAACTTCGTTAGAACCAACGGTTATCAAGTCTACTTGTTATTTTAGAAAATAATAATGGTCTTAAAAAATAACATTAAGACCATTAAAATTGAATTAGGGCAGTCAAATCACTCCTAACTTCGTTAGAACCAACGGTAATCAAGTCTACTTGTTATTTCATAAAATAATAATGGTCTTAAAAAATAACATATAGACCATTAAAATTCGATTAGGGCAGTCAAATCAACCCTAACTTCGTTAGAACCAACGGTAATCAAGTCTACTTGTTATTTTAGAAAATAATAATGGTCTTAAAGAATAACATTTAGACTACTAAAAATCAATCAAAGCCGTTAAATCAGACTTAACTTCGT
>VGMK01000103.1 GCA_016866375.1 Bacteroidota bacterium | reverse complement strand
ATTTGAACGAAAGTAATAGGTCTTACAAGCTTGTATTGCGAAAATTACGGCTGTTATTGTCAGAATGTAAAGGATGTTTTTTTTCATTGTCTGTCTTAGTTATGTCTTTGTAAAATTACCGCTAACGTTTTCGGGCTTTGCGTTCGGGCGGGTTTCGGAGCACAAAACTGTCAACCAGCACTGAACTTGATTCAAAGCACAAAGCTTCAAGTTTGCATGTTACCCCGCCTGACGCAAAACCCGTGTTAGCTTTTCGTTTTTTCTTTATTGTTGTTCATTTGTGTCAATTAGATATTGTCTGTAAAGATTCTTGTTCCATATGTAACCTATTATAAAACAACCACCAATTAATATTGAATAAACTAAAGTTGCACTGTGAATTGTTTTGTAATAATTGCTATAATTTATTAGTAACCACATTATTGTTGAGACAACTCCTGCATAAACAAGACCTTTAGTTAGTAAATGTCCGAAATAGTTATTTGCCCTTTTTAAGTCCTTCGGAAATTTATATAGCGTAGAAGTCCAACTGTCCTTGTAACCCAAATAAACATAAGCAACAAAGTTTCCAAAGGAATATCCTTTGTCATTTGGAAATAAGTTAATTGGTCTAAATACGCTTATGAAGTATGCATAAATTACATAAATTGTCAATACGCTAAGAATTATCAAGAGTGTTGTCCATGAGGAAACTCCGATAACTGTTACAAGTGGATTGGCTTCCTTGCTTAAGTCTGGTGTCAGCAAGTTGGTGCAATATGCGTCATAAGCTCTGCTGAAAAGTATCCAAGTTGTCGTGATTGCAAATTTTGTTGTTTTAGTCATTTTTTGTCTGCTGTTAATTATCTAAATTATTGTCCTTGTTACTATTTTTGTTTGGTGTCCAAAAATGACAGCTAACGGTTTGCGTGTAGGCGAATACCCGGAGGGTTTTGCTTACACGCTGTTATGGGTTGGTTTATTCCTTTATTATTTTATGTGTCTGCTTGACGAGATGAAGTTGTTTTCTTGTCTCAACTATTTTGTCAGTCACTTAGGTGGTTAATTAAAATTAATAAACTCAATTTCACAAATTTTTCCTTCTATTAATTTTTTCATTTTATTTTCTTCGCCAAAGTATTCTAAAAGATTTCCGTCTTCTGTCCAGGTGATTAGGCTTCCATTAACAACTTGCCATAAAAATTCTATTCCAACAAATCCATCGTAAAGGGTTTGTTGATATGATCCATCATTATTGACAAGAAAAAGAACTTCATCTCGTGTATCAGAACCACATAATCTACTAAAGCCGAAAATTATTTTATTATTCGGTAATTTGAAGTAATTGAAATCATCACTACCACAATTTCGGTCTGCAAAAAGCTGAGTTTTTGAAATTTTTATTGATTCATTGGCTGAAATTGAACGAAAAAGTTCGTATTCTACAGGGGCTTTTTTAATAAAATACTCATTCCTTTTGGTCGACGCTACTTCAAATTCTTTCGAATCATTATGACTTTGTAAAGGTATTTCATGATTTTCATCAAAATATGTTTCCGTATACGTTTTATTTTTAATGTTAATAGTGTAATGTTCGGTAAACATAGTACCTCCTTCCATTGATAATGGGAGTGCTCCAACGATTAATTCATCATCAACAATAAAAAGCTCTCCTTTGGTACTATTAGAGTAATCATCATAGAAATATTTAGAACAATTAAAACAGTCCCTATCAAAATCTCTTTTTTCATTGATTGAAACAATTTTAGTTTTTTTTGAGGTATTAGATAAATCAATTTCGTAGACCTCCAGCTTAGATTCATTTATCTCACTAAAATAAATTGTTCTCAATTTAGAACAAAAGGCAATAACTTTACCAGAATTATGTAATACACTTTCACGGTTAGTTTGCAAATTAAAAATGTAAAGTGAATTGTTACGAACAAAAACGATTTTTTGACTGTTACTCTCGATAACAGAATTAAGGCTATCTATTTGTAGTTTTAATGTATTAATCCTGAAATTACTTGTTTGTAGCTCCGATTTTAATTGACTTACATTAGTATTAAGAGTATTAATGGTACTTTCTTGATCGGTGATTTTAACGGTTAAATAAGAAATCTTATTTGATTTTTCTGAACTCGTATTTTTTTCAGAATTCAAGACGCTGTTCAAACTATCAACTCGATTGTTCAATATCTGAATCAACTCCTTTTTGGATTGGGAGAAGGAGTTTAAATTAAAAATTGTCGTGAATAAAATTAAAATTACCTTCATATTATTTGTTTTATTATTACTCATAACTTGTATATACCCGAAACAAACTTTCGCATAGCGTGCCAACACTCAGAGTGATATGCGAAAGTTTGTTTCGTTTTTTTTAGATTCAAATATATTCTTTTTTGCTTATAAATCGTCAAACGGACTTTTTATTTGTTGAATACTTTTTGTGCTAACATGTGTGTAAATTTCGGTTGTTTTGCTACTCGCATGACCAAGTAATTCTTGAATGTAACGTAAATCTGTTCCGTTTTCCAAAAGATGAGTGGCGTAACTGTGGCGCAACCAATGCAAGGTAACTGGTTTTGAAATACCTGTCTTCTTGAGTGCTTGTTTCAGCACAAGTTGTAGGCTTCTTTTGTCGTAAGGTTGTCCAACGGTTTGCCCTTCAAATAAATAATTCTTCGGTTTGTGTATTTTGTAATAATCACGCAACATTTCCAATATTTTCGGACTCAATGGCACAATTCGATCCTTTTTCCCTTTGGAGTTTTTGATTATCACAATGTTCCTTTTTGAATCAATATGCTGAGGTTCGAGTGCTATTAATTCGCCACAACGCAGCCCGCAACTATATATCAAACTCAACATTACTTTGTGCTTTAAGTTATTATGTGCTGCTAAAATCGCTTTTACTTCTTCTTTACTCAACACGTTAGGTAACGATTTGGCGCGTCTCGGACGGTGAACCAATTCAGTATCTAATTTTTTTCCTTTTCTTGTCCAATAGAAGAGTTTAATGGCATTTACGAGTTGATTTTGAAAACTAGAGGATAGATTCTGCCTCAAAATGTAATCATTGTTGAAGATGATTAAATCTTCATTATCAATTTTATCAATTGCTTTGTTATGGAAATAGCGCATAAAAAGTGCTAAGGCCTCTGAATAAGTTTTTATCGTGTTCCCACTGTATCGTTTACTCAATAGATGTTTCTTGAAGTTTGATAATTCCAATTTCCGATCTTCAGACAATGGTTCAAGTTCAACTTTTCTGAGATTTTGTCGTCGCGTGATATCTTTCTTATCGTTTTTCCATTCGCTTAAATCAATCCAGGCGATTCCACGAAAGGTGTCGAAAATTTGAGGTAAAGTTGTTTGTTTTTTCGGTAAGATCCAGATTTTTTCTTCTTTGTTCCAATTTGCGCCAACTACATTTTTCATCCTCAAAAACAAGTGTTCGTTGAAGGGATGCCAAACTTTTATTTCGTTCGGGTTTTCAGATTTTTTAATGAAAATTTTATCCATGATTACTGAGTCTTTTCACATTAAGTTAGTGAAATAAATCATATCATACTGTTTGCTAATTAATTTCTCTTGGTTCATTTTATGCCATTTTTTTTAAAAAATCAATGCTTTTGTTTATCAAGAAACTTGAAGTTAGATAATGACAATGCCGCTGTAATTGGTAATTATTCAATTGATTACCAACTGTGGTAAAGGTTGCAAGAATAGCCGTACCTTTGCTACATGAAGTTTAGCGATTTTCCAATTCAAGATATTCTCAAAAAGCAATTAGCCGTACTGGGCTTCAAACGTCCGACGGATATTCAATTCAAAGCCATAAAGCATATTCTAAACGGTGAGGATGTAATGGCGGTGGCACAAACAGGAACAGGAAAAACAGCAGCATTTGTGATTCCCGTTTTGCACATGTTGCTTTCCAAAAAAGGCTCAAAAAACGACGGCGTGCAAGTACTTGTCATGGTGCCAACGCGCGAACTGGCCAAACAAATTGCTAGTGTGTTTCAAGACATCGGAAAAGATAGCGGCATACAAATTCTTGGGCTTCATGGTGGTGTTGAACAAGAATCTCAAATTTCTAAACTTCAAAAACGTGTAGATGTGCTCGTAGCTACGCCCGGAAGAATGTTTGACCTCATTGCGCAAGGACATATCGATATTTCTCGTTTGGCCTGCCTTATTCTTGACGAAGCCGACCTTATGTTGGATCTTGGTTTCAATAAAGACATAAAAGACGTTCTGAAAAAGATTCCAAAGAACCGACAAACATTGTTCTTTACTGCCACGATTTCAAAGAAAATAAAATCCTTGGCTTATGACGTAGTGCGCGATGCCATCCGTATTCAAATTTCACCTAAAAACCCAGTGGCAAAAAACGTTGAACATGCAGTGGCGCTCGTAGAAATGGACGACAAACGTTTTTTCTTAGAAAACATGTTGAAAGAATACGCCGACCTGAAATTTATAGTGTTTGCACGCACGAAGGTACGTGTAGAACGGGTGGTGGCAGCGATGCAACGGGTAGGTGTTTCCACTGAAGCGCTCCACGGTGGCATGGAACAAAAAGACCGTTTTGCAATTTTAGATCGTTTTCGAAACGGTGAAAATCAGGTGTTGGTTACTACTGATGTGGCTTGCCGCGGTATCGATATTCCGGATATGGATTACGTGATCAATTACGACCTACCTGAAAATCCTGAAAACTACGTCCATCGCTGCGGTCGAACGGGTAGGGGAAACAAGCGCGGCCAAGCACTTTCCTTCTGTAGCAAAGACGAAGAGGCTCTTTTAACACAAATAGAAGAATACACAGGCGAAGAAATTACGCGTTACGACATTCATCCGGATGAATATCAAGACATCATTTTTGATGCCGATGATCCGCACTATAATTGGAAAAAACTCATTGAAGACAACGAGGATCCTAATGCTTGGGCCGATAAATAATTCCTAATCTTGCTCGTTATCCAAAGCAGGTAAATCATGATCTTCCGATAGTTCCAATGCTTTTACAGACTGAACAGCACTTCCCGCAATACCGCGAATAGATGCATGCATGTCGATAGTGTTGTAGATGACCTTCTCTAATTGCTTTTCGCGCTCTTTCCAAATCCGATGCATGGAACGTTTTTCAGATTCCAATGCCGATTTCATTGACGAGAATCCCTCTACAATTGCTTCAATTTGCATTCTGAAATTTGTGCTGGTAAGAAAATCATAGAGCATTACCATTTTATCACCTTTGTTTACCTGAGAACCAAGCGCCTGACTGATTTGAATTAATGACTCTCTCAAAATTCCCGCAAGCGCTTTAAATTCCTCAAAAGTACAAATGTAAACCCCGTCTTTCATGCCCATGCGTTCCATTCCATTCGGCATAACTTCCGTCACTAGTACACCGAGATTTGCACCTTTCTCACGCATATCGGCTTTGAATTTTTCTATCCAGGAAGGTTGAAAGTCTTTGGTGCGCTTGCTTTCGTAGTAAATTTTACCGCATTGCTGTAATTCTCGCGTGTTAACCAATTGGATGCAATCTCCACCTCTAGCACCTTTTTTTATTTCTTCGATAGTATCCAGAGGAAATTGTGTAGCTAAAAACTCTTCGATTGCCAATTCTTGTGCTTCGCCTTGCAGCTGCATGGAACCCTGTTCTTGCTTGCGCTTCATTTCTTCGGTGAGGTTGCGTTGGTCTTCCAGTTTTTTCTGCAATTCTCTAATTTTTAATTCGTTTTCATCTTCAGCAGCCTTCTTTATTTTAATGCGCTCCATATCCAGTTGTTCGTTCAACTTTCGTTCAGCCTCAACAAGGGCAGCAGTTTTTGCTTCCTCTTTTTCGCGTTTTAAGCGTTCGATTTCTGCTTTTGCCTTATTGAATTCAGCTAATTGCATGGATTTTTCGTTCAATTCTTCTTGGAGTGTTTTAAATTGTTCTTCTTGTTCCTCAGCCGCTTTTTTACGCCATTTTTCTTCGGCATTTTTCTCCTTCTCTCTCACGGCGATTTCTAAGCGCTCCTGAAACAATTCATTTTCTTTTCGTTTTTTCTCTTCAAAGGCGGACAAATCATCTTTCAACTTTTGCTCTCTTTGGGCAACGCCATTCATTTCCGCTTGAAGTTCTTTTTGGTATTTTTCTTTGAGTTCCTTTTCAATTTGTTGAGAAATTCCATCCGTAACATCTATTTTCGTCCCGCATTTTGGGCAATTTATGTGTTGAGTTGTGGTCATTTTTGTTTTCTATTATTACCCTAAATTAAATAAATCTTAACCTGAAAATTTTAAATTTGTTAAAAAAAAATAGAAAAAGTGAGGGGTTTCATTATTTCTATTACTTTTAAGAAGTTATTGAGTGATTGAATGAGCGATTTTAAAGAAAATAAAAAACAATTGGATAAAGAACTAGAGCAATTTATCATGCAATTGAATCAATTGTTGCCCCAATATCAAACATTGCTTAAGAAGAAAGACCTGAACCAAGAAGAACTCAAAAAACTTGGTGAGATTGAGCACTATTTAATCGGAGTTAATTCAAAAATCATGGAGATCAAAGGAAAACTTGAACAAGATCTTTTCGGTCAGTCGATGGATATTTATTATAAACTCAAAGTCCAAGCCACGCAAGGAGATCCCTCTGCCAAATTAAAGTTAGAGAAGATGAGAGATGCATTTGCCGAGGCACTCAAATCCGGAGATTTGGTAAATTATAATTAGGAGATTTCTAAAATTACCTGTTCTTCTTCTCCGAAGTGTACTTTTTCAGTTACTGATTTCTTGTACAATTGTTGCCCAATTGGTGATTCAAGGTTAATACAAAATACTTCTTGTCCTTCACAGATGATTTTCCCAATTCCAACACTGATAAAAAATACTGCGTTTGATGTTTTTACCAAACTTCCGGTAGTAATTCTTGTGTGTTTTACCTGTGGATTTAATTGTTGAACCAGTTGTTGTTGATGCCTAAGAGCGAGTAGCTGCCGCGTTAATTGTTCCTGTTCTAGCTGATTCATGGCAGTCTCGGTTTCGTGTTTGTCTCCGGCAGAACTTTTGGCAGAATTCGCTAAAGATTCAGAAAGAGCCTTTAATTCTTGCTGGAGGAAAAGTTGTTTTTTCGAAAGTTCATTGATGATAAATTGAAGCAATTCTTTTTTGTTCATCAAGGAAGCCTTTGATCAATAAGGTATATTAAAGCGGCAATGCTCGCCGCACCTAAAGCAAGTTCTCTTTCGTTTACATTTTCAAAAATATCGCTTGGCGCGTGGTGAAAGTCGAAATAACGCTGAGAGTCCGGAACAAAACCGAACAATGGAATTCCAGTAAATTCATTTTTCAAGGGCCCAATATCTACACCTCCGAATCCTTGTTCAAAAATA
>VGMK01000102.1 GCA_016866375.1 Bacteroidota bacterium | reverse complement strand
TGGATAATGGCTGGGTTTATGTTGGCTTTTGCTATTAAAATCCCTGTTTTTCCCTTTCATACCTGGCAACCAAATACATACTCAACTGCACCAATGGCAGGCACTATGCTTCTATCTGCACTCATGTTGAAAATGGCACTTTTTGGCATGATTAAATGGATGATACCATTAGCCCCAGAGGGTCTAGAATGTATGCGTTGGATTGTAATTGTCTTGGGGATTATCGGTATAATCTACGGTGGTATAATTGCCATAAAACAAACAGATATTAAAAAAATATTCGCCTATGCCTCAATTTCTCACCTTGGACTCATTGCAGCTGGAATAATGATTTACTCTGAAAATGCATTAACTGCAAGCATGATTCAAATTATAAATCACAGCATCCTGTCCATAGGGTTATTCCTGGTTGCGGAGGTATTAATGAGTAGGACAGGAACAAACGACATCAGGCAAATGGGAGGAATCGCAGAAAGAGCACCCAAATTTGCTTTTTGGTTTATGATCATCACTTTTGCATCTGTTTCTATCCCCTTCAGTGCCGGATTCATCGGGGAGTTTTTATTGCTTCGCGAAATTTCAGTATTTCAATTCACATTCGGTATTTTAGGGGCATCTACTTTGGTCTTTGGAGCAATTTATATGCTCCGAGCATACCAACTGAGTATGTCAGGACACAGAGAAGATTTAAGCTTTACTGATTTATCCTGGAACGAATGGTTGGTATTCTTTGTTTTGGGATTGCTCGCGCTTATTTTTGGAATAGCTCCCTATTTGATCGGAGACCTTGTTAAGGAAAGTACCGTAATTTTTACTCAGATAGCAATTAAATAATTGAAAAAAAGATGGAGGCGATTGTAATCATATTTATTTCAGGATTGATTTCCCTTTTTCTAGGGATCATGAAAAAACCTGCATTCGTTCTTTTTGTATCTACTTCAGGACTCATCATTGGCGCACTTGCACAAAACTATGAATGGTATTTTCTCAATGAAAAATACCATATTTTGGATTTTAACGATACAAATATTCATTTCTTAAATTTAGCTGTAGCGATTTCTGCAACGATTATTTTAGGTGGATACAGGTATTTCTTAGAGGAATCCTCTACAATTGGCGACTTCTCTGCATTGATTCTTTTCTCTTTGTGCGGAGGTCTCTGTTTAATTGGTTTCAGGGACTTATTTATGTTTTTCTTGGGTGTAGAAATTCTCTCCATACCCTTATATGTTCTTGCCGGATCAAAGAAAAAATCAGCATCCTCCTCCGAGGCAGCATTGAAGTACTTTTATTTAGGATCTTTCGCCACGGCACTGCTGTTATTCGGAATCGCTTTAGTTTATGGCACGATTGGCACATTCAACGTCGAAAGAATTGGATTTATTAGCGTTTTATTTTCTGACCAGTTACCATCTATGTTTTTTGTTGGCGTATTATTTATTTTGGCGGCCATGTTATTTAAAGTGGGGGCATTCCCATTCCATTTTTGGGTGGCAGATGTATATCAGGGATCGCCTGCACTATTCATGACTTACATGTCCTCGGTTGTGAAGCTCGTCGGAGTTTATGCCTTCTACCGCTTATTTGGAATGATGTTTCCGGGAGTAGAAGTGTTCTGGTCCACATTAATTGTTCTAGCGATATGTATTTCAATGTTTATAGGAAATCTATCTGCATTGAATCAGGATACCTTCAAAAGGTTAATGGCCTATTCGAGCATAACCAATGGTGCGTATGCACTTATGACTGTACTCACTTTTAACAGCGGATCAGAGGCGCTGTTAGTTTATATGATAGGTTACGGATTTTCAGTTGTGGCCTTGATGACAATAAATTCAATTGCGAACAATGAAGAGGATAAATTAGCAGCGTTAACAGGGATTGGTTATAAAAATCCTTTCATCGGTATTGTTGGCATTGTTGCACTTCTATCGGTTGCAGGGATTCCGCCGATGACAGGATTTTTTGGCAAAGCCATGGTTTTCTACCAGGCGTTTGATCAATACATGTGGTTGGTTT
This sequence comes from Bacteroidota bacterium, assembly GCA_016866375.1. Taxonomy (GTDB): domain Bacteria; phylum Bacteroidota; class Bacteroidia; order Flavobacteriales_D; family Crocinitomicaceae; genus UBA952. The sequence goes on along the minus strand of VGMK01000102.1, from coordinate 5,389 downwards.
TATTCGCCATAATTAATTCAGCAATTGGTGTATACATTTACTTAAAAATAACCATGACTTTACTCAAGAAAGAGGACAATGCACAGGTTGTTGTCTTGAACTTGGGTCAAAAACTCGTTCTGTCCATTTCCCTCCTTGCTTTGCTATTTGGTTGGACAATCATCTACGTATAGTCAATTGAAGCAATAGTTTTCTATCGTTTTCGTACTGTCTGTAAATCGATTGGCATCTACCCTCGTGCGTATTCCACTTACACGCTCACTGTCAGAATATTGATGAAAAACATGCTCAATCATGGCTAAATTGGTTCCCTCAGTGTATGCCGCAATCCAAACTGGAAATCCCTGTACTTTTCCATTCAGCTGCTCGTTATAAAAATCCTTATACGAATATAATATTGGTTTCACCCCGAAATGTTTCTCTGCTAGTTTGAGCCATTTATTTACACCGGTAACGAGGTGTTCGTTTCCTTCTCGGCTTGGTTTTTCAACATCCAAAACAGGAAATAAATCGCCTTTTTCGAAAGCCACAGTCCTCACGAAATTATAAAACTGTGTCTCTGCATCTTCATTTGGGCGATAATAATGGTAGGCCCCTCGTATGAAACCTAATTGTTTGGTATAACTCCAATTTCGTTCGAAAAACTTATCTTTCCCGTCAATACCCATGGATGACCGCATGATGACAAACTCCACATCATGGTATGAATCTTTCACCTGCAACCAGTCAATTATTCCTTGGTGCTCACTGATGTCTATACCAAATGGGTATCTGCTCTTGGCTGACTGCGTTGGAATTAATTTCTTTGAGGTGTCTGAATTATCTGAGTAAAAAAAAGGTGCAATAATAAAAGCCGTCAGACCAATTACAATTCCGGAGACAAGCAATAATGACCTCCTAATTACCTTATTCTTAAAAAGTTTTTTCACTGAGACTGTGGAGAAGATCGGGCTCGAACCGACGACCTCTTGACTGCCAGTCAAGCGCTCTAGCCAACTGAGCTACATCCCCTTTCCTCGGAAGCATTGGCATCATCGCAATCCGATAGAAGGCAAATATACAAAAGCAACTCAACATAATAACATTAGTTTGTATTTTTGCCGAGTGAATTTTAAGCTTGAATCAGCGTTTAAAGCAACAGGAGACCAACCGGAGGCAATTCGACAGCTGGCACTTGGGTTGAATAATGGAATAAAACATCAGACTCTGTTGGGCGTTACTGGCAGTGGTAAAACATTCACAGTTGCCAACGTCATTGAGCAACTCAATAAACCCGCGCTCGTTCTGTCCCACAACAAAACCCTAGCTGCTCAACTTTATGGGGAATTTAAACAGTTCTTTCCTGACAATGCAGTTGAATATTTTGTTTCTTATTATGACTATTATCAACCGGAAGCATATATTCCTGTCACCGGAACGTATATTGAAAAAGACCTTCAAATCAATGATGAAATTGAAAAACTAAGGCTCCGTGCAACATCAGCCCTATTATCCGGGAGAAGAGATGTAATAGTAGTAGCTTCAGTTTCTTGCATTTATGGAATAGGAAATCCTACGGAATTTAAAAATAGCATTATCCAACTAAAGGTTGGACAAACCGTTCCGCGTAATAAATTTCTTTACCGATTGGTTGAGAACTTATATACACGTTCTGGAGATAATTTTGAAAGAGGAAACTTCCGCGCCGTAGGGGATACTGTCGATATTTTTTTAGCTTATGCAGAATATGCCCTTAGAGTTACGTTTTGGGGAGATGAAATTGAGACCATTGAGGCCATTGATCCAATAACCAGCCAACGAATAGAAGCATTTACTGAAACTATTCTTTATCCTGCTAACCTTTTTGTTTCTAGTCCTGAGAACACCCGCCGTGCAATGGAACTCATTCAAGACGACTTGATTATTCAAGTGGCAAATTTCAAAAATGATGGAAAAATTGAAGAGGCAAAGCGTTTGGAAGAACGAGTGAATTACGATCTTGAAATGATTCGTGAATTGGGGTATTGTTCCGGTATTGAAAATTACTCGCGTTACTTTGATGGACGAAATCCGGGTGAACGACCCTTTTGCCTCCTCGATTATTTTCCCGAGGATTTCGTGATGGTCATTGACGAGAGTCACGTTACGCTTCCACAAGTAAGAGGTATGTATGGAGGGGATCGATCAAGAAAAATTAATTTGGTAGATTACGGATTTCGTCTTCAAGCAGCAATTGATAATAGACCCTTACGATTTGAGGAATTTGAAGAAATGATTAATCAAGCAATTTATGTCTCAGCAACCCCAGCCGATTACGAACTAGAGAAATCAGAGGGAATCGTTGTGGAGCAAGTCATTCGCCCAACTGGACTTTTAGATCCGCTTATTGAGGTTAAACCCACAAAAAATCAAATTGATGACCTGTTAGAGCTCATTCAAGAGCGTGTTAAAAAAGAAGAGCGTGTGCTAGTGACTACACTCACCAAAAGAATGGCTGAAGAACTCCAAAAATACTTGGATAAAGTTGGTGTTTTGTGCCGATACATTCATAGTGAAATTGACACCATCGAAAGAGTAGAAATATTGCGCCAGCTACGCTTGGGGAATTTTGATGTGTTAATTGGTGTGAATTTGTTAAGAGAAGGAATTGATCTTCCTGAGGTTTCCTTGGTGGTCATTTTGGACGCCGACAAAGAGGGATTTCTAAGAAATGTGAGAAGCTTGGTACAGACCGTTGGTCGTGCCGCTCGAAATGTTAATGGACGTGTTATCATGTATGCCGATAAAATGACGGAATCAATGCGAAAAACCATTGAAGAGACCAATCGCAGAAGAGCCCTTCAAGAAGCCTACAATAGCCAAAACGGATTAACTCCTACCCCATTGGTAAAATCCAAAGAAACGATTTTAAATTCAACGAAAGTTGCAGATGGAGATTCTAAAAAATATGCCGAAATAGAAAGTGAAAATTATTTAACACTCATCGCGGAAGAATCTGTAACCTATGGGAATCCTGAGGAATTAACGAAGAAGATCAAGGATGTCAGAAAAGCGATGGAAAACGCGGCCAAAGCACTGGAGTTTATTGAGGCAGCGAAACTGCGCGATTATATAAGTAATTTAGAAAAACAATTAAAAAATGGAAAACACTAAACTTTTACATTATTTTAGAATAATTGCCCTGCTTGAAGGTTGTTCATATGTAAGTTTTGGCATAACCATACCCTTGAGGGAATTCTTTGATATGCTCACACCAAATAAGATCGTAGGCTGGATACACGGAGTTTTATTCATTGTGTATTGTCTACTTTTATTGCAATTATTTTTAAGAAAACAATGGGATTTTAAGGTAAGTCTTCTTCTTTTTATTGTGTCATTAATTCCATTTGGAACGTTTTGGGCAGATAAACGGTATTTGCGTCAGACGAAAAAAAACGACTTGTAGGGCCAAAATTTACTATTCTCCAAATCTTTCGATTACCCCTTGTGTAACGCCTGTATTGGAAAATCCCCCGTCGTGGAATAAATTCTGCATGGTCACATATTTCGTAAGATCAGAAAACATCGAAATGCAATAATCTGCACAAGCCATGGCTGACGCATTTCCTAATGGAGACATTTGTTCGGAAAAATTTATAAATTCCTTAAACCCTTTGATTCCTTGACCGGCAGTCGTAACTGTTGGAGATTGAGAAATGGTATTGACTCGTACTTTTTTCTTTATGCCATAATGATAGCCAAACGAACGCGCAATAGACTCTAATAAAGATTTTGCATCCGCCATGTCGTTATAATCGGGGAAAATACGTTGCGCTGCAATATATGAAAGTGCAACGACACTCCCCCACTCGTTCATCGCATCGTGTTTGTACAATGTCGCCAATGTTTTATGCAAAGAAATCGCAGAAACATCCATGGTTTGTTTGTAGTAATCATAATTGTTCTCCGTGTAATGTTTTCCTTTTCTTACATTTGGAGACATGCCAATTGAATGCAATACGAAATCTATTTTTCCTCCTACTATTTCTTGGGCTTTTGATACTAAGTTCTCAAGATCTTCTGTACTCGTGGCATCCGCAGGAATTACTTGACTTCCCGTTTTATCCGCCAATACATTTATCTCACCCATGCGCATTGCGATGGGAGCATTTGTCAAAACAAAAGTTGCACCTTCCTCATGAGCACGTTCTGCTACTTTCCAAGCGATGGATTGGTCATTTAATGCCCCGAAAATTATACCTCTTTTTCCTTTTAGTAAGTGATTTGCCATGTTTTTTATTTTAAGCAAATTTAATGATCTCTCGCTTTCTATTTTAAGAATCCCACAACTTTCATCAACAATGTATTGTGAGGTAATTCAAGGAAAAGCAGTATATTTCGAAACAAATGAAAATGAATCAAAAAATAATTTTAATTATCACAGTTGCTGCACTTGGATACTTTGTGGACATATATGACCTCGTGCTTTTTGGGGTGGTAAAAAACGAAAGCTTAATAGATATTCTCCCGCATGCAAGCAAAAATGAAATTTCTAATACCGGCAAGTTCCTTTTTAATATGCAAATGCTGGGTATGCTGATTGGAGGCCTACTCTGGGGGATTTTGGGGGATAAAAAAGGACGAATAAAAGTACTCTTTGGCTCCATTCTACTTTATTCGGTAGCAAATTTAGCAAATGCATTTGTTATAGACGTACCGACCTATGCTCTTATTCGGGTGATAGCCGGAGTTGGTCTTGCAGGAGAACTGGGAGCGGGGATCACTTTGGTTTCAGAAATGATGCCAAAAGAAACAAGAGGGTATGGAACAATGATCATTGTAACGTTCGGTGCGCTCGGAGCCGTAGTTGCTTCTCTTGTCGGTGCCAAAGGCGATGCCATCGGCGAATTTCTATTTGCTGTAACAAATACTCATTTTGAGAATTGGCAAGTTGCCTACATTGTAGGAGGAGCTATGGGCTTATTATTATTGTTGATGCGCCTGGGAACAATTGAATCTGGACTGTTTGAAAATGTCAAAGCGGATCATAACTTGAAAAAGGGGGACTTAAAACTTATTTTTTTAAATCGAGTAAATCTCATTAAATATCTTCACTGTATTTCCATCGGAATTCCGATTTGGTTCGTTATTGGCTTACTCATTATGAATTCACAAAACGACTTTGGTCCTCTGTTAGGACTTTCAAACATAGAAAATGGTAAAGCTGTCATGTATGCCTATATTGGTCTTTCTTTTGGAGATTTGGTTTCAGGAATATTGAGTCAAGTGTTAAAAAGTAGAAAAAAGGTTGTGATTTTGTATTTAATTTTTACTGGAATACTTGTCATCTATTTTTTATTTTTTGCAAAGACATTTCATCAACTTACACCAGACACTTATTATTTTATGTGTTTTCTACTAGGCACGGGAA
>VGMK01000101.1 GCA_016866375.1 Bacteroidota bacterium | reverse complement strand
TTTGCTGAAACCTTCGAGCAACGATTCCCTCTATATAAGGAATATTCAAAATATACGGCCACCTCCTGTACAATGGGTTCGCCAAGTTCATCTGTTGCTGCTGCAATTTCAACGGCTGTTATTAAGTTTTCTTTTCCGTCTGTTCTTATGGTGCCAATTGGCAGTTGTGATCCTGTTAAAATTACAGGCTTACGAAGTCCCGATAACATGAAACTTAAAGCAGAGGCAGTAAATGCCATTGTATCTGAACCATGTAAGATGACAAAACCATCATAGTGCTGATAGTTTTCCTCTATTATTTCTACCAAATCTGCCCAATGACACAATGTCATTTCAGAGGAATCTATGGGATATTTAAAGCTGATCGATGAGATTTCCAGGGGAAATCGTTCTAATTCTGGAACGTGCTCATACAAATGGTTAAAATTAAAACTTTTCAGCTCTCCCGTTTTATGGTCCTTGACCATTCCTATCGTTCCACCGGTATAAATCAATAATATCTTACGCATTTCTCTTTAAATATTGTTCAATTTGGAATAGCTCCTGAGCATTCTTGGCGGTGGTATTAGCAATGTCCTGATAAACCTGATTATAAACTTCCGCTAACTTTTCACAGACATGAGTGATGAAACAGCTTTCGTTTCGTTTGCCACGATGAGGTGAAGGGGCCAAATACGGGGCATCTGTTTCAATCACGATATGTTGTAGTGATATTTTTTTCAAGACATTGGCAATTTTAGAGTTTTTATACGTCACAACCCCGCCTATTCCTAATTTAAACCCGCCATAATTAAGGGCCTTTTTTGCATGTTGCTCATTTCCGGTAAAGCAATGAAAAACGCCCTTCAAATCAGTTGAATTTTCTTCGTCTAATATAGCGAATACCTCATCAAAAGCTTCTCTGACATGAATGGCAATTGGTTTTTTCAACGCTTTAGCCCATCGAATTTGTTCACGAAAAACTGTCTTTTGGGCTTCAATGAATGTTTTATCCCAGTACAGGTCTATTCCAATTTCTCCCACTGCAATAAATTTCTCTGGTTTTTGAAACAGTTCCGTGCGGATTAATTCAAGCTGTACTTGCCAATCTTCCTTTACATAAGAAGGATGAAGTCCCATCATAGGAAAACAATTTGGGTGTGCTTTATGCAGCTCGTACATTTTGGGGATACTGGTCACATCAATGTTTGGAAGAAACACATAAGCACCATCAACCTCTTTGAAGCGGGTTAACATTTCTGAGCGATCCGTGAGAAATTCATCTTCGTAAAGATGTGCGTGTGTGTCAATTAGCATTAAAACAAAGAATAGCTAAAACCAAACTGAATAGGGTGAACGGACTCGCCTTCTTTAAACATTTCACTTAACTGATAGGCTGTAAAAATAGCGAGTGTTCTCCCGCCGAAACGACAATGAACACCATAGCGCAAACCAAAATTCGGGGCTAAAACCATTTTTAATTTATCCCCGTTGCTAAATTTTGTAATTTGTCGAACAGGAAATCCATAACCAATATACCCGCCAATATTAACTTTCCAGGACCTAGGTCTTGGTTGCCCTAAACGGATTTCGAAAGGAATTACTAAGCTGCTTTCCCGAAAAATATTATGCACATAACTATCCGATATTTCCTTTTGGGTGAGTTTTACCTGATTGTGAAATACCACTGTTTTGTATTGTGAATAAACATTACTCAGTCCATAGCGAAGACCATAACCTATCGAAAAGTTATTCGCTTTTTTGAACCGTTTTTCAAACATCAAATTGGCATTAAACCCAATACTTTTCCATGAAGAGGAAAGACCCCCGTGATTTTTACTTAACCAATCGTTGTATGTCACATCGATTATAAACCTGTCATACTTGTGAAGCTTAGAATCTTGTATTGGCCTAAATCCGTTATAGTGCCAAAGCAAGCCAGGCTTATAACGCGAAATCAATTTATCTTGTTGGCCAAAAGCAACAAACGAGAGAAAGAACGAGAAAATCAGCAAGATTTTCATGACAATGAATTTAAATATTTTTCCCAATTCCATGCATCTCTAACGGCTTCTTCAATCGTTCGTTCCGCTTTCCATTCAATTTTTTTGAACGAATTTTCAACGTTGGCATAAATTTCAACAACATCTCCTTCTCTTCTCGGGCCAAATTTCCAATTTAATTTTAATCCTGTTTTCAATTCAAACGCTTGAATTAATTCCAACACTGTTAATCCTTTTCCTGTCCCAACATTCAAATAATCTACTGTGCCGACCGTTTGTTTCCAAAGGTATTGTAAGGCGTGAACATGAGCCTCTGCTAAGTCTACCACATGGATAAAATCGCGGATACATGTGCCGTCCCTTGTGGGATAATCATTTCCAAAAACAATTAATTCTTTTTGTTTACCAATGGCTGTTTGAGTAATGAATGGGAGTAGATTAGTTGGGTTTCCAATCGGGAACTCCCCTATCTTGGCGCTTTCGTGAGCCCCTACCGGATTGAAATAACGCAAGTTCATGATGCGCAGTTGAGGCGCGGAACGGAAGGTATCCGAAATTATTTGCTCTCCCATCCATTTCGTGTAACCATATGGTGATTCCGGGAGGAGTTTAGGGGTTGATTCCGTTACCTCTTTTTGCCCTTTTGGCTCGCCATAAACAGTACAAGAAGACGAAAAAACGAAATTATTAACCCGATGTTTTATCATGCATTCCAACACATTGACTAACCCTAAAATGTTGTTTCGGTAATACTTTAACGGCGCTGCAACAGACTCTCCAACCGACTTCAAGGCCGCAAAGTGAATTGCTCCATCAAAGGAATATTGCTTAAACAGGGCATCCAAACTTTCTTTGTTACATACGTCAATCTCGTGCAACAGAGGGATTTTACCCAAAATGGATTCTAGCCCCTTTAACACAACCCTATTTGCATTTCGAAAATCATCAACTATCACGGGCGTGTACCCATTTTGAACGAGCGATACTACCGTATGTGAACCGATATAACCGGCACCCCCTGTTACCAATACAAACTTGTCCATCTATTCAAAGTTAAATCAAATTTCGCGTATCTTCGGAGCCATGGATAAAAACAACATAAATATACGACAATATGGACCGAAAAAACACGGACCTAGTTATATTATCCGGTTTGTAATTTATTCTGTCCTGCTTGGGTCGCTAATTTGGTTGATCTATAATCGATTAAATGAAGTAAACAATGACCCTTCACAAGTGTTAGATGATAAAAATAAATTGTTGCAACCCCAAATCGAAATAGAATGAGTTATGTTTTAGCTTTTTTAAGTGTTTTTCTTTCCCCATCGAACAAATACTCCTTAACTGTTGAAGTGAAAAACGTTCCAAATAACAAGGGAACGGTCTACGTTGGTTTGTTTCGTCCACAAGACGAGTGGCCAACATACGGAAAACAATTCAAAGGAAAAGTAGTAAGTGCTGTAAAAGGCAAAACAATGGTAACTTTTACTGGTTTATCTTCAGGAAAATATGCCCTTGCGGTATATCATGACGAAAACAAAAACAACAAACTTGACAAAAATCTTGTCGGAATGCCCACAGAAATATACGGCTTCTCAAACAATGCCCGGGCCACATTTTCTGCGCCAGAATTTTCTGACGCTCAAATCACCCTAACCAAGTCGATGACTCATAGCATTCTATTGAAATAGTTTTGTTCTTTCCTTACCTTTGGAAAAACAATTTTATGCGATTCTTATTTTCTCTTGATGCAACGTTCCATCGGTTTTTACTTTTTTCACATGAAGATCTTCTTTTTCAAAAATCTTCAGCATCCATCCCGGAACAGGAACAATTTACAGATAAATACTTAAAGTAAGCAGTGTCAGTACTACATCGTTTTACTACCGATGTGTCTGGAATTCCTCTTCCAGAATCGTTCACTTATCCATTTTACTATGAGCCCCATCCCTTGGCCCTGCATGCAGCACGACAATTACAAGAGGAATTAGAGAAAAACCCTTGGCAACATCCGTTTGGCTTGACAAATGAAGAAAAACCAATCGGTAAAATGTTCGGTGTGATTGTTGTCTTGGATCAACAAAACCAACTAGGTTTCTTATGCGCCTTTTCCGGCAAACTTTCTGAAAGCAATCATCACTCTGGATTTGTGCCGCCCGTATTTGACTTATTAGACCGCGACGGCTACTTTATAAAAGAGGAAGAATTCATCAACAGATTAACTCATAAAGTAGATGAAATTACCTCTTCCAAAGATTATAAATTTGCTTGCTTTTCTCATGGGCAACTTGTAAACGAATTTTTAAAGACATGTGAACAAAGAAAAACAGAGATAAAAAATAACAAAGCGCTGCGTAAAGAAAAAAGACAAGCCGCGATGCTCCAACTTTCATCATTCGATTACTTGCGATTTAACCAAATACTTCAAGAGGAAAGTAAAACTGAACAAATTCAATTGAAACGTTTAATCCGCGAATACAAATTAAAAATTGCGGAAAACGAAAAAAAAATCGCCGTTTTCACCTCTCTATTATCGACACTTAAAGAACAACGAGCCGCTCACTCTGCGCATTTACAACAACGAATCTTCAAATCTTACGCCTTCTTGAACCATAAAAAACAAGTAAGAAATTTAGCAGATATTTTCGCTAAAACTTCAACGCCTGTTCCTCCCGCAGGTGCTGGAGAGTGCGCAGCACCAAAACTACTTCAATATGCTTTCTTAAACTCCTATACACCACTCTGCATGGCAGAATTTTGGTGGGGAGCTTCCCCGGTTTCAGAAATCCGCGTACACAAGCAATTTTATCCAGCATGTAAAGGAAAATGTGAACCTATTCTTATGAATCACATGCTTTTAGGTATGAAATTAGAAGAAAATCCACTTCTACATCAAGCAATAATAACGGAAATTCCGATCGTTTTTGAAGATGACTACTTAATGGTTCTTGAAAAACCCGCTGAGTTTTTATCCGTACCAGGAAAAGCTATTAAGGATTCTGTATTGCAACGCGTAAAAGAAATGAGGCCTGATGCAAGCGGACCGTTAATGGTACATCGACTCGACATGTCAACTTCGGGGCTACTCGTGGTAGCGAAGTCGCTAGAGGCTTATAAAAAACTTCAATTTTTATTTATTAAAAGAAAAGTTGAGAAAAAATATGAGGCGCTTCTTGAAGGAGTTATTTCGAAACCAAACACCGGAGTAATTAATCTTCCGCTAAGGCTCGATATTGATAACAGACCCTTTCAACTTGTGTGTAACGATTTTGGGAAAGCAGCCCTAACAGCATATGAGGTGCTTGAGATTAAAGACGAAAGAACACGTATTTCGTTTAAACCATTAACAGGAAGAACGCATCAATTACGCGTCCATTCCGCACATGCCCTTGGCTTAAATTGCCCTATCGTTGGTGACGATTTATATGGAAAAAAAGGCGGCCGTCTGTGTTTACATGCAACAACGTTATCTTTCGTTCATCCTTTTACTAAATCTCTTGTTTCTTTAGAAAGTAAAGCCCCTTTCTAAACATAATCAATAAGCTTCTTTTTAAATAAATAGAAGATTGCCAAAAAGAGTTTACAAGGAATATATTGCCTTTTATTACTAACGAAACTATTTATTATTATTGACAACCGGAAGGTTCTAACTCGTAGTTTCAACCCAATCACCGTGTTCTTTTATGAGATCAATTAGGGCTTGTACAGCGTAGTCTTCAGGTATGTTTCTTTTTACAACGGTTTTTTCTTTATACAAGTTAATCTTTCCTGGTCCCGTTCCTACATAGCCGTAATCGGCATCCGCCATTTCCCCGGGGCCGTTCACTATACAACCCATTATTCCGATTTTAATTCCTTTCAAATGAGAGGTCTTTTCACGAATTTTAGCTGTCGTTTCTTGTAAGTCAAAAAGCGTCCTTCCGCATGAGGGACAGGAAATATATTCCGTTTTTGAAATACGTGTTCTTGTTGCCTGAAGTATTCCAAAGGAAGTGGTATTAATCAATTGTAGGGGTTGCTCGGCAGATATCCAAATGCCGTCTCCAAAACCATCAATAAATGTGGCACCCATATCGGTAGCCACTGCTAACTGAAAAGTCTCCGCATCTTTTTCATGGGAAGTTATCTGCATGACTACAGGGTTTTTAAGTCCTTTTTTCGCATAATTCAAACGAAATTGACGAAACAACTGTGTTTTATTTGCAAACTTTGTTTGCACCACTAAAACCAACTGAGTATATAGACTCCATTCGGTTGAGACCTCCTCTTCAGCAGTTACCAGTAGGAATCCTTTTTGATTTTTATCTAAAAATGATAAATTTTCATTTGTTAAAAGAGGATAAAACCCTGGTTTACTTTGATACTTCGCTTGCCATAATTCAAACGACGTAATAACCCCAAGGGTTCCCGGAAGCTCGAAAGTTATGGTATTTCTTCCAATATAAACATAATCCGCTGCAAGATCCAGAACATTCCATTTATCCAAGGGAACTGAATATACATACCCCAATCCAAATAGGCTTGCTGGTGTTATCTCATGGCGCAAAGATAAATCGCCCATAACCACAGGCACTTGTTGATTCCCAATATTGTGAACCGAAAAAGAGGTGCTTCTTTGATAATCAAAAGGATTGTAAGGTAAATCTGCAACTTCTTCCCGTGTCGATTTAATATTATCATTGTTTTGATATTTTTCAGCCAATTTGCGGGCCACAGGAATCTCAAACTCCGGTTCTTCTGTAAGAGAAACGCGAATAGTGTCGCCGATTCCATCTTCTAACAAGGCTCCAATTCCAACAGCTGACTTAATTCTACCATCTTCCCCATCCCCAGCCTCTGTTACGCCCAGGTGTAACGGGTAAATTACCCCCCTCTTCAACATTTCGGCTACCAAAAGTCTATAGGCCTGCACCATCACGATGGTATTACTTGCTTTCATTGAAATGACCAACTGGTCAAAGTCTAATTTTTCACAGATACGAATAAATTCCATGGCAGATTCTACCATACCTGCTGGTGTGTCACCATAACGACTCAAAATCCTGTCAGACAAAGATCCGTGATTCGTCCCAATACGCATAGCGGTTCGATGCTTTTTGCACAATAGTACAAGTGGTGTAAATTTTTCCTCAATGCGCAACAGCTCAGCTTCGTAACTTTCGTCGGTGTATTCTATTTCTTCAAATTTCTTTTTGTCGGCATAATTACCTGGGTTCACACGAACTTTTTCTACAAGCCCCGATGCGATTTCAGCAGCATTGGGTGTAAAATGAATATCCGCAACTAAAGGTGTATTGTACCCTTTTTCATTCAAAGCTTTTTTAATAACACCAAGGTTTATTGCTTCGTTTTTACTTGGAGCCGTCAATCGCACCAACTCACAACCTGCCTCAATCATACGTATGGATTGAGCTACAGACGCTGCAGTATCCATTGAATCGGTGGTAGTCATAGATTGTAA
>VGMK01000100.1 GCA_016866375.1 Bacteroidota bacterium | reverse complement strand
CAATCTCTGATGTTGTATTTGTGGCATAAATATTTGAAAAAAGAAGACCATCTTTTACCAAACGGTCAAAATTTGGTGTTGCCCCTTTTGTATCGCTCATGCAACCAATTGCATTTGCACTCCATCCCTCCAAAATGATTAAAACAATATTAGGTTTCGAGTTTAGCAAAATGTTTGTTGAGTCAAGGTGATTTTTTTGGTATAAGTTTTTACTTATTGAGTCAGCTTCTTGAGGATCAATGTTTGGTACTAAATCCTCCAAATCGGAATTTAAGTAGAGCAGGTAGCTGTTTGCAAAGAAATAAGTAGAATTAATACTAATATCATTTAACTTAAAGTCCTCACTGTAATACGCTGAATCAATGTTAATGGGTATCTGTTGCCAGCCACCTCTTGCAAATAAGAATGATAATCCCAATAAAAAAATACTCATAAAAATAGTAAAGAGTGAATCCCATTTTTTTTTGAGAAATTCCATCACCAGAATCCGTTTGATAAACAAATACCTAAAAAAGATAAACCCAACTGCAAATTCCGATAATAACACCAGTAAAAACCAGAAAGTGGATAAATTATCGACCGTTCGAACAACTTCATTCCCGTTAAATAAGTGTAAAAACACTTTTGAAGTTAGTTTGTGTTTCCACTCAATGTAGGCAATAATTTCTCCAGCATGAATGGAACACGAGATAACCAACTCTATACAGACGATACTGTAGAAAATCCATTTAATATAGGATGATGGAAATATGCAAAGTGCAGAAAAAATTAATATTGGGATGACAGTTAAAAATGCAGCCGTTGCTAGATCCAATCGAAAAGAATAAATAAATACGCCTAAAAGTTCTGGAAATTTATCAAAAACGTCGGGATTCAAGAGGATGAAAACAATGCGTTGTAAATCAAAAACTAAAATCCAAAAGATGAGAAGTGCAACGAAAGAAATTAGGATAAGTCCCGGAACTCGCCATTTTTTTTGACGCAAATCAGAAAGTTTTTTTGAAATATTGATCAATTATTTAATTTCAACCGTTAAAAATAAATCTAATTCAGTTATAAAATCCTCCACAACAATACTATATTCAATGCACTGAAATCCATTCAGTAATGAGCTATCCAATTCAAAAGTAAGGGTTGATTCTTCTCCTGGTGCAAGGAAAGGTTTATTGGCATGAATGTTTAAGAAGTTGTTTGGGTTATTAATTTTGAAGTTGATCTTGCGGGAAGAATTATTTTTTATTTTTTGAGCACCTGTAATTAATTCGCCCTGTTTTTTTAATCCTACTGAGTAAACGCTTTCCTCTGCTGATATTGGGAACTCAGAATCGGCATTATCATAAATAACCTCTTCAATATGTATTTTTCGCTCAACTGCTGCGGCTTTAGAATAAACTGAATTTTTTTGATCGTAGTAATTATCACTTGTTTTTTGATTTGCCAAAAATTCTCCAAAGGGAGCATTAATAAAACTCAATTTACCCCCATTTTTTGCAAGGTTGTTGATATATGGTAAAAATTCACCACCATCCGTTTCTTTGAAGTAGTTAATTAGTGATGCTATTCTCCGCTTCGTTAAATTGACATTGTATTCAGTTTTTGCAAGAGGACTCGCGAGTCCATTAATCCTGAGCGTTATTTTCTGTCCTAATTTTAATTCTTTCAAAACTAAAGCTTTCAATTCCTCTAAATCACGCATTCCCTTATCAACATAATTGATGAAAAAATCATCCAGCTCGTTTATTCTACTCTCAGCAATTGCACCGGTTAAACCTTTGGAAACTTCTTTTTTGTAGTTCGGAAAGTTAGATTTGTATATTGAATAGGAATTTAAATAATTCAATTTTGTTGACGTTGCAGTTGTTTTGGCGTCTGGTTCGTCGTTTTGAAAATATAATGTTACCGGAAGTTTTTTACTTATTTTATCTCCGGTTGTTGTGGTATCCGTAATTGATTTAGGATAAGAAACAAAGATGTCGCTACAACAAGTGGGGATTTTTGAAAAATAAGAACCTACCCTGTTTGAAGAAATATATGCAGTATCATTATGCTTGAAAAAATACTGATCATTTGCCGAACTATTAATTGGTAGTCCTAAGTTTACAGGCGATTTAAAGACAAGCTCATTATTTTTAGTTTCAAGGGTGGTGTAAAAAATATCTGTTCCGCCGAAGCCATTGTGCCAAGAGGAGGAGAAATATAATTTATTTTCTTTAAGGTCAAACCAGGGAGTCAATTCCCCATCCATCGTGTTAATTTCTTTTATATTTCTTGGATTTTCGAATTCATTACCGTTCCTAAAAGCATACCATATATCCAGCGAACCGAAGGACCCTTGTCGATCGGAAGCAAAAAATAACACCTCTTTATCATTAATTTTTGCAATATGAGGCATGGTCGTATTTTTTCCGGGTGCATTCAGCATACTCGTTAAGGTATCTACTTTACCCCAATTACCATCTCCAAGATATTCCGCGCGAGCAATCTTGCATCTGTAATCAAACCCTTTATCTTCACAGATACTGAAATAAAAAAAATGACCATCCAAACTGAAAGAACCATTCCCTGAATTTAATTTTTCAAATGCTAAAGGGTTGATGAGTTCATTACCCAAAAAATCACCATTATGCAATTCAGCTTTGTAGAGTTTTGTCTTATAAGACCGCGAATAAACTTGTTGTTCATTTTCATCCATTGAGTCCGCACGCAGGGATGAAAAAATCAATTGGTTGTCGTAAATGAGGTGACCAAATTCTGCATCAAAAGAATTCACCGTAAGTGGTAATTTGTTGAGGGGTTTGATGGTGTCGCTCTGATTGGTAATCGCCCATTTTGTCGACTGAACCTCTCTTTCTGCCTTTTTGTACAAATAATTGGATTTATCATTTTCATATATTTTCTGGGCAACTTTGAAAGTTTCAATGGCTTTTTTGTAATTACCCAAATTCTTTTGCATCAATCCAATTTGTAGAATACCCGATGGATAAATATTTGCTTTTTCAACAGAATAAACCGTTGAATATTGCTTCTCGGCTTCAATGTAATCTTTGTATGCCCTTAATGCTTCCGCATACTTCCATCGGATTTCAAGATTTGTTGAATCCTTTGACAAGGCTTGTTTATAGTATTCGATGGCGTAGTAGTAGTCCCCCTTTTGATATTGTTCATCAGCAAATTGAACAAGTTTCCGCGTTTTTTGACTGACTACAAAAAAAGGCAGAAAAAAAATTACGATTAAATATAATCTGGACATACTCTGTGGATAACGCGTTTCGGTTTGAATTTTTTAACGACATAACGCAGGGCTACTTCAATACCTCCGCGCATATTACTCGCGGGAACTAATTTTGAATAATTAATATCATAACTTAATCCGACAAAAAAGTCATTATACTCATATCCAATGGATGGATAAAAAGCATCCTTACTCCTGTTCCACAGACCAAAATAAAGTGCCTGATACACCTGAGTTTTATGCGTTAAGTGAACTCTTGCTGAACTCCCGAAAATTAACTCGTTATAGATTCCTTGTTGAGAATATTGAATCGAGGGAATAATATCCCAAATTGGATTTATCTGAAGCTCTGCTTTGGCAAAGCCATTAAATCGAATGTCTCGTTTAATTGATTCAGTGTAAAATCCTTGATCTGGTTGATTTAGGTTGAATGCCCCTATTCCTACTTGAAGTTTTGTTCTTGTTTTTGAATTCCACTCGTAAAGTGAACCCACCCCGAAATTTGCATTTGTTTTTCTGGCGGTCTGAAAATTTTCATTTGTGGGAGCAGACGGATCAAAAATATAACCGTTGTATTGATTATCGAAGTATAACAAGTCCCAATTGATTTGTCTGTGGTTCATTCCGAAATTTAGACCAAAACATAGTATTTGGCTGGAATCTTTCACTAATTTTATTGAGCGCGAGATATTTCCCTGAATTTCAATGGTTCGAAATTTTCCGTCCCCAGCTTGGTCGTGGAAGGCAAGTACACCAATTCCCCACTTTTTGTATCGTGCGTCGAAGGAGGTCGAAAAGGTACTAAATGGAACGGTTACGCTGCGCCATTGATCTCTGTAATTTCCAATGAAGCGATAGTCGCCATCAAAATAGCCTGCTTGTGATGGATTTTGGTAGATTTGGTTATTGTTAAATTGAGACCAATGGATATCTTGAGCATAAGAAAACACCCAAAAAAAACAAAACAAGACGGAAGTCAAAACTTTTGGTTTCATCCTTACAATTAAAATTAAGAAAAGTTATTGAATTAAATAGAACTATGGTGTACTTAAACTTACAGGGACTATTTTACCATTTACCAGATATCCACTATTAAGGGTAAAATCAGCAATATAATGTGCCATTTCTGACGCTGTCACCTTTGCCTCGTAATTAGGAAAAGCTTCTTTCAACATTTTTGTATTTACCGCACCCAGGCACAAACAGTTCATTTTTATGGTACTGTCGGCATATTCTGTAGCAAATACCTCAGTAAAATTACAGATTGCAGCTTTGGAAGCAGCATAAGCGCTTAATTCTGGAAATTTTAGGGATCCTTGAAATGCACCCATGGAACTAATATTTACGATGTGGCTAAACTTAGCATTCAAGAATGGCAGAAGGTATTGTACAGTTTGCATCACTCCAATGGCATTGATCGCAAACGATTGAGAAAACTCCTCCTTGGAAATCAACTCAAAAGGTTTTTTAATCAAAAACCCAGCATTATTGATCAGGTAGTCAATTCCGTTTGCAGGAAAGGGGATTTTATCCAATTGCGAATGTACATCCGCCGCGAGATCAAAACGATGTACAGTAACATGAGCTTGTTTTTCAAATTCCTTCTCAAGATCGCTGCAGTTTCGTGAGAGCGCGAAGATTCTGTAACCCTTTAAGCAAGAAAAATGTCGGGTGAGTTCTAAACCTATCCCACTACTGGCACCAACAATTATCACATTCTTATTCATCGAAAGAAAGTTTAATATTTGAGGCATTAGGAAGCGCTTGACAGGTCAAAACAAAGCCAGCAGCTACTTCTTCATCTGTTAGTGAGTAGTTTACTTTCATTCGTACAGCGCCTTCCAAAACTTTTGCCTTGCACGAGCAACAAACTCCACCTCTGCATGAGTAGGGGGCGTCGATACCTTTGGCTTCAAGGCTTTCCAATATAGTTTTTTTAGACGATTCCATTGTCAAATGAACGGTTTCTCCGTCAAGAATAACCTCTAATGAAGAATTTCCCGAAAAATCAACATTTTTCTCTAATGGCTCCGGAACTTTTGCTTGAAATAGTTCCACTTTTATTTTTTCTTCAGAAACACCAAATATTTTGAGTGCATCTTTTATTTCGAGTACCATTTCATGCGGTCCACAGATGAAAAAAACACTTGCATTCAAAATAGCTAAATTCGATTTTATTTCTGAAATAAAGACCTCTTTTGTTAAACGACCAAAGACATAATTTTCCTCTTTTTGTTGAGTTAGGTAAAAGTGTTTGGTCAGATTTGGGATCGTCATAATTTCGGATGTGAACATCATTTGCCCGAGCGTTTTATTTACAAAAAACAGCTCTTTTCTTGCGGTCGAATTACTTAAAATGGATAAAATTGGTGTAATGCCGCTGCCCGCTGCGATGCAAACGATGTAATCGTCATTTTTGCTAGATATAAAATTACCTTTTGGTGTAGAAATATTCACGATATCACCGACCTTTAATCCTGTCAAATAATTTGACATTTTACCTTGCGGAACCGCTTTGATACCAATTGACAAATCAACAAGATTTGACGAACAAATAGAGTACGATCTTCTAATTTTTTCACCAGTAATGGTTGCTTCCACATCCACATATTGGCCCGGCTGGAATTGAAAAAATGGCTTTTTTTCATTCGCTACCTCAAACGTGATAACAACACTTTCTCCTGTTAGTTGCCGAACATCTCTAACTGTTAGTGCATGAAAACCATTTTTGAGATTTTCCTGCGATTTAAAAATATTAAATAATCCCATTGTTATTTTTAGTCATCAAATGTCACTTTAACATGTGTAGTTGTAGGGTGCGCTTGGCAGGTAAGAACGTATCCTTGTTTTACTTCTTCTGGGGTTAATGCATAATTTACATCCATAGTAACAGAGCCCTCAAGCACCCGTGCCTTACAAGTACAACACACTCCCCCTTTACAGGCAAAAGGCAAATCAGCCCCTGCTTGTTGAGCAGCATCCAAAATTGTTGGACCATTTGAATCGAGTACAAAATCAATTAAATCGTCATCCAAGATAATTTCCACTTTCGTGGAAAATGATGGCCGGATTTCTTCTTTATTTTTGACTTGGGTTAAGTTTACTCCGAAAAGTTCAAAATTAATTTTAGAAGGTTCAACTCCTTTTTCAATCAAAGAACTTTTTACATCTAAAATCATTTGTTCAGGACCACATATAAACACTTTATCTACGGTTATGTTCGCTAAAAAAGCGTCGAATAAATCATTAGATTTCTCTTTATTAATTCTGCCTTTTTGAATTTTACTACCCGGACTTTCGCGGGAAAATACATGTACTATACGAAGCCTATTCATATACTTGTTTTTCCATGCTTCAAGTTCCTCCCTGAATATTATTCCATTAAATCCCTTGTTCCCATAGAAGAGTGTAACATCACCTTTTCCATCTTCCAAAACGCTTTTCAAAATTGAAAAAATAGGTGTAATTCCACTGCCAGCAGCAAAAAGGACGATTGACTTCGATTGGTCTTCAGCAGTTAACTTAAAATTACCCATCGGTGGCATCACCTCGAGTGTGTCACCTTTTTTTAAGGATGTATTTGCGAAAGTTGAGAAAATTCCATTTTCCACCTGTTTAATAGCAACTCTCCATTCATTTTCGAAGGGAGAGGAACAGATGGAGTAGGACCTACGTACTTCCGTGTTATTGAGTTTAATTTTAAAAGTCAAATACTGACCTGCTAAAAACGAAAAAATAGTTTTGAGTTCAGTAGGAAGCTCCAAAGACACCGACACACAGTCTTTTGTTTCTTTGCGCACGTCGTTAACTTTAAGGGTATGAAAATGCGAGGACATTTTATTTGCTAATAATTATCGTTCTTATTAAATTGCGCTTCCGATGTAATTTTTTCCATCATTCAAAAAAAAGACTCAATAACATCCATCGTTTTCATGCCAAAGTCATCATTCGACCATTTTTTTTCGGCTTTCCCATTATTTGATAATACAATACACGGGTAACTACCTGTTGTAATCGGAGCCAAAAGGATTGGATTGGGTTCGTATTTTTTTTCACAAAAACTTGGTATTTCATTTGTAAATCCTGGATATCTATCATTGGGTTTTCCTACAATTACATATTGGATGCTTATTTGATCGTTACGTTCGCGTAATTTCTGAATGAATGGAATTGTGCGTTTACAATGTGGGCAACCTTTCAAAACAAAAATGCTTAG
>VGMK01000099.1 GCA_016866375.1 Bacteroidota bacterium | reverse complement strand
GACCCCTGTGAATTCATACCATTGAATCCAATTGGGTAATTCTGAAAAAATATTACCCATGGTCAGCCAAGGATGTGATAATTCCCAATTGTAATGACAGAACTCAAAGGCTACCCAAACTGTAGGAAAAAGTAAAAAATTATAGGACGGAGCACTGCGTTTACGCAGAAAATGAAAAAGAAGAAAGGCCAAGGCCATCAGTAACGAATTGAAAACAAAGGCCAATATTCCTCCAACTGAGGTAGAATTCCAAATCCACCAGTTGCTTCCCAAATTGTAAATAAAAAAACTCCAATAGGCATGTACGAATACATGTCGCCCACTTTTTGATTTTTCTGACAAATTGTTTTCAACAAGAAGCAATGGAATCCAAGCAATGAAGATGAGCGGCGTTAAACTACCACTGAATGGAAAGGAGATAGTGAGCAAAACACCCGTCAAAGAAGATAATCCGTAACGATGTTTTAATGAGAGAGCAGTCATACGACAAATTTAAGAGAGAAATTTTGTAATTGCATTCTATCAATGGATACTTATTGCGCTTTATCGATCAAGTGAAACGGTTAATTGTTATTTCAAGCAAAAAAAAAGCTGTTCGCGAGAACAGCCTTCTTAAAATTATGGATTCAATTATGCTTCGGCTCCTTTTTCAAACGGAACAACAGAAACAAATGAACGATTGTCTTTTTTCTTACGAAATTCTACTAAACCATCTGTTAAAGCAAATAAAGTATGGTCTTTACCAATACCCACATTGTTGCCTGGATGGTGTTGCGTCCCTCTTTGACGAACAATAATATTTCCAGCAATAGCTGCTTGTCCTCCAAAAATTTTCACACCTAAACGTTTGCTGTGAGACTCACGACCGTTTTTCGAACTTCCAACTCCTTTTTTATGTGCCATTTTCTTATTATTTTTTGCTTAACGATATTATGCTTTGATACTTTTGATGCTTATCGCTGTAAATTGTTGGCGATGACCATTGCTTTTTTGATAGCCTTTTCTTCTTTTCTTCTTGAAAACAATGACTTTATCTCCTTTAACATGGTCAAGTACCTCTGCAGTCACTTTTGCACCATCTATAGCCGGGGCGCCTACAGTAATTTTTCCACCATTATCCACCAACAAAACGCGGTCAAATTCAATTTTTGAACCAGTTTCAGCCGATAATCTGTGTACGAATACCTTTTGGTCTTTCTGCACTTTAAATTGCTGCCCTGCTATCTCTACAATTGCGTACATATAGCTAAATTTTAATTTTTGGACTGCAAAGTTACAAATTTATCCCGATCTCCCAAAGATTTTTTCTCCATTTATTTACTGAGAAAATCAAAACAATTTATTTGGTCTTAAATCGACTCAGGAAAAGGGGCAAATTGGCCAAGAGGACGCCAAGAAGAATAATGAGCATCGAGCCAATCTGTTCCCGAACAATTACTTCGTTAAATTGCCAGCCGATAAATACAGATACAATTGGCATCAAGTAGGTTACGCTGCTGGCAAATAGAGGAGAAGATAAACGGATGGTTATATTAAACAGGACAGTAGCTAGTGCTGTTCCAATCAAAGCGAGAAGAATTATTGCTGTGAGCCCTTCTTTTGCAAATTCATGCGATGCTACAACGGACATAGTTTTGGAAAATATCACAATTAAAAGGGATGGCAACCAAACTAGAGAAAGTGAAATACTTGTCACCTGCAAGGACGTGTAGTGCGAAAGTTTATACTTGATGGTACTTAAACTAATGGCATAAAGTAAAGTGGCTAAAACTACCGCAAAAATATGGATAATATCTCCGGACAAAGCGCTTTTTTGACCTGTCAATACGAGTAAAATAATTCCAATAGTGCCAATGCTCACACCTAAATATTGAGAAGGGTAAAGTCGTTGTCTAAGAACTAAAAAGGTTAGGAGTAAAGTAAAAATTGGGGTGAAACTATTCAACATACCTGCAAGACCTGAGGTAATACCTGTTTCTGCAAATGTAAATAAGAAAGCTGGTAAGAAACTTCCACATGTCCCCACCACGAAAAAAAAGAGCACGTCCTTTTTCGATTTTAGTGCCCGCCAACCTTTAATAGCCCACGGTAATAATACCGTTGAAGCAATCAACATACGAAGTGATCCTACTTGGGATGAACTGAAAATAGTTTCGCCCGAACTGCTATACATCGCCTTTTTCATTAAGATGAAGGAGCTCCCCCAAATAATAGACAGTATTATCAAAAGAATCCAACTTTTCAGTGCATTTGTCATTACTCAAAATTAAGTCAATCATCTCCTGACAATGTCGGCGGTTTAAAAACTTGTGAACGCCACTTGTGAATAAGATGTTAAAAAAAATCCCACAAAATCCCACAAGTACAAAAATTCAGTAAAATAAACAATTTCAGTTATTTTACTTCTGAAATGAAACCATTGCATTCGATAAAACGTAACAAGTTATCAACAATTTCATATATTGTGGTAAAAAGTGGTAATTATTCCATTAATTTTACTCATTATTAAGCTATGGCAGGATTAGTAGGAGAATTTGAGGTAAAACTCGATGAAAAAGGTCGTTTTTTATTTCCTTCCAGTTTACGGAAGCAGCTTCCTACGTCGTCTCAGCGAGATTTTATGTTGAATAAGGGGTTCGAAGAATGTTTGACCATGTTTCCTCTTCCAGACTGGGAGAGAATTAGTGAAAAACTTTCAAAGATGAACTTATTCAAACCAAAGAACAGGATGTTCTACCGTTTATTTCATCAAGGAGCCAAACAGGTAAGCTTGGATAATGCAGGAAGGGTGCTTATTCCTGCTGCATTGATGGAGCGAGTGGGACTTATTTCGGAGGTTATGTTGATAGCATACAACGATCGAGTTGAAATCTGGGACAAATCCAAATACTTCGAATTAATCGAAGGGAACATGGCTGATTTCGCTGATTTAGCGGATGAAGTAATGGGTGATTTGGACAATGGAGAATAATTCGGTTTACCACATACCAGTACTCTTTAATGAGTGCATAGAGGGCTTAAATATTAAGTCTGACGGCATCTATGTAGATGTTACATTCGGCGGGGGTGGACATTCTAAAGCGATTTTCAATGCTTTAAATAATAAAGGTAAACTCTTTGCATTCGATCAAGATGAAGCTGCTCAGCGCAACGCATGGAAAGCACCAAATTTTCAATTAATTGCTGCCAATTTTGGCTATTTGAAGAACCACTTGAAACAGTATAATATTTCGGCCATCGATGGATTATTCGCTGATCTTGGGGTTTCTTCCTATCAATTTGACGAGCCTAACAGAGGATTTAGTATTCGGGAGAATGCTCGCCTGGACATGCGAATGAATCAAAAAGCTAAATTATCTGCTTACGATGTGCTTAATCACTACGAGGAGGAAAAGCTCATAAACATATTCAAACATTACGGTGAGTTATCAGCCTCTCGCGCTATGGCGGCAACTATTGTGTCAAAACGTGCAGTTAACCCGATTATAACTACGCTTGAATTAATGGAGGTTTTGAAACATTTTGCTCCAAAATTTAAAGATCATAAATTCTTTGCTCAAGTTTTTCAAGCGATTCGAATCGAAGTAAATCAAGAATTGGAAGTGTTAAAATCTATGCTCGAACAAGCTTCGGACTTACTTCAACCGCAGGGAAGACTGGTTGTAATTTCCTATCATTCATTGGAGGACAGATTAGTTAAAAATTTCATGAAACGAGGGTCTTTCGATGGAAATATCAAAAAAGATTTCTTCGGTAACGTACAGAAACCCCTAAACGAGGTGACTCGCCATCCTATTGTTCCCAGCGAAAAAGAAATTGAACTCAATTCTCGCTCACGCAGTGCAAAATTAAGAATAGCGGAGAAAATATGACCGACAACGACTACATAGAATATAACCTGCCAAAGGACGAGGAACCAGAGAAAAAAGCGGAGAGTAAAACGGCTTCGAATAAACCTATAGAGAAAAATGAAAAAAAGTCTAGTGCTTTCAACCAAATACTCAATGGTGATTTTCTTACCAAAGAGTTTTTTTTGAATAATCTTAGTTTTATTTTCTTCATAATGTTTCTTCTTATTCTATTGATCGCCAAAGGATACTACGGAAAACAAGTAGGGAAAGACATCATAAAAGCACAACGAGGTCTAGATCAAAGTGCAGCAGAGTATGTAGAACTCAAATCAAAATTAGAAACTGAAACGAGAAGAATGAATCTCTTAGAGAAGCTTACACCAAGGGGTCTTGAAGAAACAAAAAATGCAACCAAAGTAATCCGAGTAAGGCGATGAGTAAGGATAAGAATTTTTTGTATTTACGAGCATATGCCATCTATTTTGGCTTTTTGGTTTTGATGATCATAGTTTTATACAAGACTATGGCGCTTCAATTAGATGGTAATTCGAAGGTATTTTCAGATTCGGATAAAAGAATACCATATAGAACCGTAGACAGACCTGCAAGAAAAGGAGATATCCTAGACAGAAATTATAATACGCTTCTTACGCATGTCGCTTACTACGATGTATATATGGACCCCATGGTTGTAGATAAAAAAGTTTTGGATGAAGACCTGAATGAATTGGGAGACGCACTTCAGAAAATGTTCCCAAAAAAGAATAAGAATTACTATTTAGAATTGATTCAGAAAGGCAGAAAAGAGGGTAGCAGAAGTGTCTTGATTAAAAAAGCAGTTACCAACGACCAAAGATTGAAATTAAGGCAATTCCCCATATTTAAATTGGGAAGATTTAAAGGTGGATTGGTTGACGACGCTGAAAATATAAAAATAGAAAAACCTTATAATCCAATGTTGCAGAGAACGCTTGGTGATGACCGTATGATAGGAATTTATGGGGCCTATTACAATTTTTTGAAGGGAGAATCTGGAGAGGAAATAGAGCAGCGTTTTGCAACGGGTTGGAAGAAAATTGGGCAAATAACCAAAGATGCAGAGGAGGGAGCGGATGTGGTGACAACCATTGACAAAGAAATTCAGGAAGTTGCTCACTCAGAATTATACAAACAAGTACTTAATTTGGAGGCCGATCACGGGTGTGTAGTCGTTATGGAGGTAAAAACAGGCTACATTCGCGCCATTGCGAATTTGAAAAGAAAATCTGACGGAACCTGCGCAGATGAATTTAATTATGCCCTGGCTCAAGGGGAAGTGCCTGGCTCCACCATGAAACTTGCCTCCATAATGGCAGGATTAGAGGATGGGAAATTTAAAATTACGGATAAGGTTAACGCCGTCGGCACGTATAATTTTGTTAACGGCCATAAACTCGAGGATTCAAATCACGGCTTGGGTTATGGAGAAATCACCATTCAGCAGGCTTTCGAAAAATCATCCAATGTGATTTCTCAAGTTATTCATAAAGCATATCGCAACGAACCTCAGCAATTCCTTGATAAACTTAAACAATTTGGTGTTACTGAATCTCTTGGAATTGAATTAAAAGGCGAACCAAATCCCGTGTTCCCAAAACCGGGAACGGATGCCTGGAATGCCATTTCGCTGCCCTGGATGTCTATTGGATATAGCGTCTTGCAAACACCGCTGCAGACCTTGTCATTATACAATGCCGTAGCTAATAATGGGCAACTTGTTAGGCCACTTTTCGTGCAAGAGATTAGAAAAGGAGGTGCATCGCTACAAAAATTTGACCCCGTTGTACTTAAGGAAAAAATTTGCTCTGATCAAACAATTAAAATTATGCAAGAGTGCTTGAAAGGGGTTATGACTAATGGTACAGGAAAGAAACTCATAAGTACCATGTTCAAAATTGCCGGAAAAACGGGCACAGCAAAAATTCAAGGAGAAAAAGGAGAATACGGAGATGACGAATCTAACAGTTCCTATCAAGCATCATTTGTGGGATATTTTCCAGCAGACCATCCAATTTACAGCTGTATTGTGGTCATAAACAAGCCTAATCCAAAAAAAGCATATTATGGAGCTGAAGCTGCAGGAACTGTATTTGCCGAGGTAGCAAATAAGGTTTTTGCATCCTCTTTGAAATACCACAAGGCAGTAAATGAAGGAGTCAAATCAAAAGATTTACCACAGTTTAAAACAGGATATTCCAAAGATATTATTTCTGTTACTCAAAAATTAGGTTTGCCATATGTAATAGAGTCTTTAGGTGATTGGCAAGGAGCTGACACCACGAAAGGAAAAGTCATAATTTCGAGCAAACTAAAACTCGACGGAAAAGTACCAAACGTTGTTGGAATGAATGCCAAAGATGCCGTCTACATACTCGAGAGTAAAGGGTTGATAGTTAAGTTGACAGGATTTGGAAAGGTGGTGTCACAATCACTTACACCTGGTTCTTTGCTGACAAGGGGTCAAATAATACGATTAGAATTTAAATGAAAACAATCAATAATATACTGAATGGTATTTCTTTCTCTTGGGTAAGACGAGGTCAAGATAAGACCATTGATTTATTGATATTTGATTCTCGTCAAGCTTCTCCGTCTTCACTTTTCTTTGCAATCAAAGGAACAAACAACGACGGCCATGATTATATTTCAGCAGCCTATGCCAATGGTTGTCGAAATTTTATAGTTCAAGATATCAATAAGGTGTCTTTTGAAGACGTCAATGTGATGGAAGTTGCAGATTCTGCTTACGCATTGGGCGTTTCTGCTTGTAACTTTTACGACCATCCATCAAGAAATCTTAAGTTAGTAGGTGTAACAGGAACCAATGGAAAGACAACCACCACAACCCTACTTCATAGCTTGTTCTTGCAGCTAGGAGCTAAAGCTGGGTTGCTCTCAACAGTGGTTAATAAGATTGGTGAGGAGGAAATCCCTTCAACACACACCACCCCTGATCCAGTACAACTCAATGCGCTATTGAAAAAAATGGTCGATCAAGGTTGCAAGTATTGTTTTATGGAAGTCAGTTCGCATGCAATTCATCAAAATCGTGTTGCGGGATTGGATTTCAAAGGTGCAGTTTTTACCAACATAACACATGACCATTTAGACTATCACAAGACCTTTTCAGAATATATAAAGGTGAAAAAAGCCTTCTTTGATAAATTAAGTAGCGCTGCTTTTGCTTTGACGAATGTTGACGATAAGAACGGATCGCTAATGTTGCAAAACACAAAGGCACAAAAAATAAGTTATGCACTTAAAACTCCTGCAGATTTTAAAGGAAAAATTAGTGAGAACGCACTTAGTGGTTTGGTACTTCAAGTCAACAATAAAGAAGTGCACACCAAATTGGTTGGAGAATTTAATGCTTATAACTTATTGGCAGTATATGGTGTTGCCACGTCTTTGGGATTTGATTCACTAGAAGTTTTAACTGGCCTTAGTAATTTAAATTCAGTAGATGGTAGATTTCAATATTACAGAAGCCAAGGCGGATTGACAGTAATTGTGGATTATGCACACACGCCGAACGCATTAGAAAATGTACTCCAAACCATTAACGGAATTAAGAAG
>VGMK01000098.1 GCA_016866375.1 Bacteroidota bacterium | reverse complement strand
TGACATCAAAGTCACCCCATCTTTCTTTACTTACTGAAGTTTTTATTTTACCAGTAACAGAATTAATGAAATAGACACCAGAATTCAGATCCATAAAACTACCATCTCTGAATTCATTTCCATTTGAGCCTATTATGAGTAAATCTTTATGAGTGGAGATATTTGACCTAAATGAAACTCTACCGATGTTACTTTGCCAACGAAGAGGAAGCGCTTCATCAATTGGCTGATACGGCGGTGCTTTGGGGCCAGAAAGAAAAATAAAAAAAGAAGAGACAAGGCTTAATAAGGCAAGCAGAAGTATATTCATAATACTTCTAAACGATGTTTCTTATTTTGGAAGTACTTCCTAAATGTGAAACATTTGTTAGAAATAAAAATATTTCAGAATATTATCAACTGCTTAGATATAGGATTTAAAACTATTTTTTGATTTTTCATAAAATGATACCCAAGTATCCCAGCGGAAGCAAATTGACGAACTGTACTCGTTACGCGGGCATTTTCATGAATAATATGTTGAATAAATTTAGATCCTACCTTATAAACAAAATCAGAATGCTTATTAACCTGAAGATTCTCACCCATAAAAGGATTAAAATCTAAATCGACACCTACGTTTTGAAGATCTCGGCATATTTCTGGAATAGCATAAGAAAGTTTTGCACCTGTATCCAAGATAAACTTTTGAACTACACTAGTGGTACCTACATATATAGGCAAAATTGGTATTCCAGCTACATAACTTAAATCTATCTGTTCGCCCCCAAGAGAAAATAAATTATCTTCCAATGCAAATATTTTCAATACATGGTTTTGATAGTCAAATTCATAGATCCCCTTCGAAATAATATCCATACCCACTAACCCGCAAATAACATTACTATGCATTGCATTCTTCAAATATGTAGCCGTTACTTTTCCGTGTAAAATAGTAGGCACATGATATTTTTGCCCTGAAATTTCTATTTCGCCAGTTTCTGAAAATGAACTTGGGCTTCCAGTATCTATTAGTAAAACCTGATTTTGAGGAGTTGTAATCGCAGGTACATTATCAATTAGAGTTATAGCATAAGTGGTCATAGCGTAATTTTTTAGTAGTTGATATTTAAGTTATCAAAAAGATTCATAATTCTAGCAATATCCGGATACGAATTCCTTTTCCAATGAGAATCAAGTTGCTTAAGATCAAAATAGAACTTGTAACAATTTTCACTCTTCCCTTTTCCTCTTACAAGCCTTTGACCAACATAGTCCCAGGCCAAATAAGTATAATTTGATGTCGAAAAACAAACGGAGACCTTCAACATATAAATACCATCTTTAGTTTGTGCTCTAGTGTGATTGATCCACGACTTAAGCAAATCTCCAATGCAATAGTAACTTACTTCTGAGCCTTTAATATGTGACTGAAGAAAAGAGAAGCTAACAACAAAAAAGTCATCATTTTCGATGATTAATGAACTATTTTTTGTGATTTTTTCAAAATTTTCTAACGCAATCTGGCTAAGCCTCTTATACTCCTCGTGAATAGAATTACCGAACCAATACTTATACATGGCGGGAGAAAACAAAAAACAATCTCCCTTTTCAATAGGCATTCTATTTGCCTGAACAAGTGTGGCAGGGTACCACGTGATAAGACCAGAGCGTGGGTCTAAAAGTAGATAAAATTTTATCACTTTGTCGACTCCGACCTGACTTGCAATAATATTCACCTTGAAAGAAGGCGGCTCCTTTCCTGATTTACTTTTAGTGCTATAAACAAATCTTCTGAGCATATAATTAAAAAATCTGTACTTGCAAATTACTTTTTGCGTTACTCTTAAAACCTCTAGAATTCATATTTAAAAAAACTTATTCAATTTCTTTTAGACAAGTATAAATTTGTCAATTTCTTACTCATTGTGTTGCAAATTATTTCTTGTGGATGATCCACATAGTTATACTTTTTTAATTGGTCTTGATATAAATTATACTTTGAATTTGATGTGATGAGATAAAAATGAAAATACTCATGTATTACAGTATTTATTAACTCGGCCTTATACATATTATTTAATCTGTATAAAATAATTGAATTCGTGGAAAAACAATACTGCCCAGATAAATTAGATTTCTCTGATACTAATTTTAATGAAGGACTTTTCTTGTTAATTGGATAATAATTCAAACAGAAATGTAAAACATCCTTTGCTAATAAGGTTTGCCAGTCACTTTTCTTAAGATTACTAGCCTGCAATCGATCTCTAATATCAAATACGATATATAAAATAGCTAGCCCAAAAAAATAAGAGATAAAAAATAAATCAACTTTACCCATAATGTACAATTTTTTGAAGTTAACAAGCGGTCCTAAACCCAATCGCCGTTTTCGCTTCCTTAAAAAAGTTAATCTCGTTCTCACACAGCTCCCAAATAAGCTCCTCATAGGGCCTTTCAGCTTCCGCAAAACAAAGCACATTGAATTTTTCAAGAACATTTTGCACCTGCCCCCCTCTAAGCTTAAACTGATTACACAACCTGCGAATAAACTCATGATTCAAGTTTGGAAACTTACTTTTGATCATATCCACCCTATTTTCAAAAGATGGCTCTTCAAAATTAATCTTGAAGTTAAATCTGCGGTAAGCCGCCTCGTCAATAAAGCCTTTAGACTGATTACAGGTCGTGATCATAATTCCTCTGAACTTCTCCATTTCTTTAAGAAAGATGCTTGTGGCACTGGATATCATAAAATTTACAGACGAGTCTGATTTGATGCGAGATGCCAAAATACCCTCAAGTTCATTGATGACCATTACTGTTCCAACACCCTTTTCAGCATTGTACTCTTGCACCGCCTTGAATTCCGTAAAAATTCCCTCATAGGCTTTTTCGGTAGAGCCCACCCACATATCTTTCATTTGGCTGGCTCTGGCCTCATAAATTGCAAGTCCGTTCCTGTATGCAAAATTGAGCACACTCTGTGTTTTTCCAACACCACTAGGGCCTTCCATCAGCACCTTCAATGATTTCATAGATGCAAGAATCTCCTCTTTAGGGATAGAAAGGGGAAACCATTGATTATAGATTTTCTCGATAGTATCAAGTTGCTTTTGTTCGTTGACATTGATATAAACCTCCACCGGTGTAATTTGATCAGGAGTGATTACTGTCCCATACTTAAGACTACTGAGATTGATTGACTTCGGTTTGAAAGAAAGGCTAAACCCATCGATTACTTGCCTTGATAGCCGCATCTCATCAACGGCTGAAAAATCATTCTCTATAAATTCCAGCAGTTTTTTTTGTAAAAGTGGATGAGTATTATTGGTAAATTCTTGAATAGTCTGAAGACTCCTATTATCTGTATGCTGAATAATCCGTTCCACATTAATATCTCTACCTGGATTACTAACTGCGAAACTTGCAGAAGTCAATAATATGACCTGATCACTTCCTGATAGGCTTTGACTATTGAGCCAATCGATTTCTGGCATTTCTCGATATCGGTCGGTCAGATTTTCGATTTGGAAGAAAAAATCAATCGATTCACATTTGTCAGATCTCAGTTCGGCATACAAATGATGTACTCGCTGTAACAAATCAAGAAAAGAATTAATATTATAATGATTAACTGCCTCTTTTTTACCTGAGATTACAGCCTGGTAAGCGCCGGGTGTCAAAAAATACTGTGGCTCTTTACGTTCCCACCGGTTTGTTTCTCTTCCGATCAGATCCTTTTTATAGAGCCCAGTAAGTGTTTCCTGAATTTCGGGCGCTGAATCAATCTTAAGATTAAGCCATGTAAGAATGTCTTTAATTGACATTGAATCATCGGTTGACAGCCTATTATAAATAAGGGCTGCAATAAGAAAGGACTCCTTATTAGATATGTCAAAAAAGTCGCAAAGGCTAGCTACATCATTGTTAATGGTATTGTTATTGACAATCAATCTCTTACAGTTTTTTCCTGCTTCAAAAATATTGTTGGAAGCCCGGCAAATTGATTTTGCGATTTGTCGATAATTTTCAGCCATAAAATTTCTTTGAAAAACAAATTTATAAATATATTTGTAATTAATTTATTTTGATATTGTAAATTACTTGTTAATTCCATTTTAGTCACACAAAAAACTAAACATGTTATTTTTTTACTTTTTTATGTCAGAGGGGAAAAATTTGAGAAAAGTCAAGCTGGATGATGTTTTCTCTATAAAAACGGGACTGCTAGAACTACCTGGGGATGAGTACTATACTTTGGATTCATCTGGTAATAAAATGAATGTTCGGATACTACGAATGGGCTCGTTTGATTCTTCCCGCCGAAAAATTAAAACCAAAGAACAACTAGAAAAAGCAGAAGAACGATTATTAGAGTATCGAAAACTGAGAGAAAAACGAAGTGGCCCACGAAAAGAAAAAAAGTCAGATCAAAGAGTTGGTGAAAAAAAACTAATTGACTTTGAAAAACTGATTAGCAAAGACGACTATGTCATAAATACAAGAACTCTTGGAGAAGAAGTAGTAATTAATGGATATAGTATGATAAAAAGCCTGAGCAACTCAGAAATAGAAACACTTGGTCCACTTTCAATTAGTCATCATTTTATTGTGCTTAAGCCGCGTAAGTCAATGCTGAACTTACATGCCCCATTCCTACACATGATGCTAGATATTGTAGTAGATAAGGTTTTACCCACAATGGTAGAAAGCTTGGGGGTGATCAAAGCGAAAGAGCTCAAAGATTTAGAAATACAAATTCCGCTTGATTACAATGACCAAAAAACACTTCACGAGCAGTACCAAATTCTAGAAGAAGATTGCGAAAGAGCTAGTCTGGGCTTAGAAAACTTTAAAATTTCAATGATACAAGAAAAAAATAATCTACCTAATTTATTGATTTTATGATATTTAAGTTTATTTAACTAAATTTTAGAAACTTTATTATATTTTTTATTTTTTTTTTATATTTATCTGTACTACATTTGCATCAGCAAACAAAAAAAGATAAATATGAAAAGAACAAGACACTTTGATGAAAAGCTGAAATGGTGGGGGCTTTCAAGCCCGCAGAGTAATGATGAAAAACTCCTTCTAGTAGAAAATGGAGTAACTCACCTCATGGACCAAGGAGAACGGGATGTGGTAGTAGAAGAAAACAAGAAGGTCTTTTTACAAGTTTTAAACCTTTTGAAAGAGGTTGACCCAATGGGCCTTTCTTGGGCTTCTGAAAATGAGTACTACGTGGAAGCGGTAGACATAGTTGTAAACCTTGTGAAATGCAATACACGAGAAGATGCAAAAAGAGTCTTCATAGAAACGTTTAAATGGTGGTTTGGAGAAGACTGGTCTTTAAGTTTTGAAACTAGAAATGTTCCTTCAGAGCAACTTTTAAAAATAAAGGTTGATAGTTTTCAAGTTAACTAGGCAGTCTTTTGTTGTGTGTTTGTTTCCATAGTTTGGTTTAGCAGTGGATACAAAAGGGTTGACGGGTATTCCCGTCAACCCAAAAATCCGCTGCAAGTTCTAAAAATTAAAAAATAAAATATGAATCATCAACTTCTCGAAGAAAGAGCGCAAGTCATCATTGACTTGATCCGTACCACCTCAGAAACTTACTTTCATCCGAAAACTAATGAAGGACAAAAAGGTCTATATGAGACACTAGCAGGCGCTGGCCTATGGTACTTACCAAGTGGGCTTGAACTCTATAGCGGCTTTATTAGCCAAGAAGCCCTTGAATGCCTTGAAAAAATACCAACTGAAACAAAACTAGTTGAGGAACACTCCTTCCCCCGAAAAGTAGGTGGTAGATACTTGTATGAACAATACCGTGAAAGAGGTGAAGCTTTTACCAAAGAGTACTTCTTGGAACTCTACAAAAGTAAACTCGGTAAGTATAACCTTGTTTTGAAAAAGGAAAATGACAAACTGAAAAAGTTTCAAAAAATAAAAAAAGGAACTAGCCGAGAAGAGTTTCTTGAAGTGATAGAAAATGTTGAAAAACGCTCCTATGATTCTGCCGGAATCAGCCTTAAAAGCTTTTCGCCAGATAAATACGCAACGTTTAAAAAAATGAAAAGCAAGAAGAAAAAATTAAGGTAACAAATAGAACCAATATGAATCGTCAACTTGGGGAAAAGGAAATCCTCCTTGCATTTCAACCTTCGCAGTGGACTAATTTAGGCTGGTATTTACTTTTGATTTTTACTATGATAGTTTATTTTCCACTTGGGGCATTAATTTCATTGGCCACCATTTACAAGTATATCGAGGTTCAAACCTGGAAATATACTTGCCGTACTAAAGGAATTGAAGAGAGAAAAGGTGTCTTTAGTGTTACGCAAGAAGAAGTGCAATATTTTAGAATAAAATCAATTAAGATTGAAAAGCCCTTTTTAATGCGATTTGTTGGTCTCTCAATTATTCATATAATAAGCTCAGAACGCCATAAACCAAACCTTGTTTTGTATGGCATAAAAAATGGTGAATCCATAAAAAATAAACTAAGTGCTGCGGCTTATGAATGGAGAAACAAACTTGGAGTACGTGATAATGATATTTATTAAATAAACTATTATCAAATGATTGAAAATCAGAAAACACTTGTTATACATCCAGAAGATGTCAGCACTGACTTCTTAAAACCAATTTACAGCAGAATAACTAATAAAATAGTTCTTACTAGTAATTTAAATGAAGAAGGGATTAAAATGCAGATTCTCGATTCAAATAGAATCATGATGATGGGTCATGGTACCCCCTCTGGACTTCTTCATGTGGGAAAGTTTGTATCAATATCCCCGTTTGTGATAGATAACAGATACTTGCCGGAGCTTCAGCAAAAAAAGAACTCGATTTTTATTTGGTGTAATGCTGATCAATTCGTTGAGAAAAATAATCTTCATGGCTTTTATACAGGAATGTTTATATCTGAAATAGGCGAAGCGAGATACTGTGGGCTAGGAAATGTAGCCCAAGAGACTATTGATGAATCAAATGACCTCTTCTCGAATTTAGTCTCAGATGTTATTAATGAAGATGCCCATAAAATCCATGCTTATGTATGCGCCCACTATAAAAAAATTACAATAAAAAATCCAGTAGCCGATTATAATTATAGAAGGCTTTATATAAGATAGTTTATAGATTGAAATGCTGATATTCTGTAATTTCACCTAAATGCAAAACAAATCCGCCCACGCCCGATACCGAATCATAGACCGCTGTTTAAGAGACAAGCGTAAGCCCTTCCCTACCCTTGATGATTTGATTGATGCTTGCTCGGATGGACTCGCCAAACTAGGGAAAGCTAGTAACGTAGGTAGATCAACTATACAACATGATATCCAGGACTTACGAGAAGGAAGAGCCATTATTGGTAAACGGGCACCCATTGAGTTTAACGCTAAGGAAAAAGGGTATTACTACTACGACCCTTATTTTAATTTAGATGGGATACAATTAGACGAGGAAGAGTGGAATTCACTACGTGATGCTG
>VGMK01000097.1 GCA_016866375.1 Bacteroidota bacterium | reverse complement strand
AAGTTAATCGGTTCTTGCCATTTTAAAAATTTCCTATTCGGATTCTTCCTAAAAAATTATTTTGTTTAACTTTTTTTATTTTTTTTTAAACAAAATTAAAACAGTGTTGTTTTATATTAGTTAAAACGATGGAGAATTCCGAAAATCCAAAACAGAGTAGGAAAAATTAAATTATTAAATTATGTTATTATCTACAGTAGCGATAGCGCAAGACAACTATGTAGCGTTTACGTTTTTTATCGGCACAATGGCCATGATGGCCGCATCCGTATTTTTCTTTTTCGAGTTGAACAACGTTCCTCAAAAATGGAGAACCTCAGTTTTAGTTTCAGGACTCATAACTTTCATTGCAGCAGTGCATTATTACTACATGAGAAGTTATAACCTTGAGACTGGTGATTCACCTACATTCTTCCGCTATGTAGACTGGATTTTAACCGTTCCATTAATGTGTGTTGAGTTTTATCTAATCACCAAAAAAGCGGGTGCAAAAGCTAGTTTGCTTTGGAAATTAATTTTTGCATCAGTCATCATGTTGGTTGCGGGTTATTTTGGTGAAACAGTTTATCGTGCGGACAGTGTTTTGTGGGGGGTTATTTCAGGCGCTGCTTATTTCTACATTGCATACCTCATTTGGTTTGGTGAAGTTGCTAGTTTGGCTCAAACAGCAGGACCTTCTGTGGCCAAAGCTACGCGCATCCTTGCGTGGTTTGTATTGGTCGGTTGGGCAATATATCCATTAGGTTATATTTTAGGAACGCCAGGTGGGTTATTTGGAACGACATTCGTAACTGATCCTAAAGAGGCTGCAGTGGCTATGGATATTGCTTATAACATTGCCGATGCGATTAATAAAATTGGTTTCGGATTGGTCATTTACACTTTGGCAAAATCTGAATCTGATAAATAGTATATAGTTTAGTTTAAAGTTAGGAAAAGCGGGCTAATGTCCGCTTTTTTTATTTATCTTGAATTAAGTGCTTCACACTTTTCAAAGGCATCTACTCCTCCTAACATCAACTTTACAAAGGGGATTGAAATTTAAAACGAACGAGTACAAAGTTGAAATCAACCTAACAATCATAAACCAAAATGGATCTCAAATCTGGTCTTAAATATTGCTGAGCAATCTCGTTGAGTTGATGAGTAGTGACTCTATCAATGGAAGCATGAATTTCAGATAGCGTATCTATTTGATTAAAAATCAGCATACTTTTCCCCAATCCCTGCATAACCCCGGAATTAGAGTCCATTCCTAAGGCCAATTGACCCTTAAATTGTTCTTTCGCCCGATGAAGTTGAATGGTTGTAAAAGATTTATTGATCATGCGGTCTAATTCCTTTATAACCAAACTCTGTGCACGCTCTAAATTTTTTGACTCAGTTCCTAAATAAACCTGCCAATATCCTGTATCTGCATATGCTTGATAATTAGCTTCCACAGAATAAGCCAAGCCATATTTTTCACGAATACTTAAATTTAATCTTGAATTCAATGCGGGACCACCCAAAACATTGATCAACAGTGCCATGGCAACACGATTTTTGTCATGGTAACTCGGACCAATTGAACCAAGGATGGAATGCGTTTGAAAATTCGCCTCTTTCTCCCGGTGTTCGAACGGTCGATAATCCGAAAAATGAAGCATGGCCGGTCTCTGGCCGGTCTCCGGCATTTCAGCTAAGTGCAATTCAAGTTGTGAGGATATTTTTTCTACAGATGAACTCCCAACATATGAAACAACCAAATTGTCCCGTGTAAAAAAATTTTTCGTAAACCTGACTAGATCTTCCGTATTGAAACTTTGAACTGTCTGCTTGGTACCTAAAATGTTATACCCCAAACTATGTCCTTTGAACAAGCGTGCTTCAAAGTCGTCGAATATCCGCTCAGACGGCGAATCCATGTATGAATTGAGTTCATCAATGATTACCTCCTTTTCCTTCGCTATTTCTCGTTGGGGAAAAGTAGAACGAATGGCAATATCGGCCAATAGCTCAACAGCGCGAGGGGCATACTTTTTAGAAAAAGAGGCATACAAACACAATTCCTCTTTTGCAGTGTAAGCATTTAATTCTCCTCCAACTGCATCAATTCGCGAAAGGATGTGGTAGGCCTTTCTTTTTTCTGTGCCTTTGAAAACACAATGCTCAATAAAATGAGCAAGCCCCATCTGCTTGGAGCTTTCAAATCGCGCACCTGCAGCGAAAAAAAAACCAATATGGGCGACCTGATTCGGAACGCGCAAGTGAACAAGTCGAATTCCGTTCGAAAGGTTTAAGCATACAGGTTCCTTCCTCATTAGGGATTTTTACGTATTGTTCTCCATGAATTCGCGAACCGCTCATAAACCACTCGATCGTGAAGGCGCGACGGTTGGCCTTGCCAAAACTCCATTTCTGAGGGAAGAAGCGCGTACCCACCCCAGTGCGCCGGCCGCGGTACATCACTGGGAAATTGCACTGCTAAATCTGTTAATCGTGAGAGCAACTCAGCCCTACTATGTAAAATCTCAGACTGATGTGATGCCCATGCACCTAACTGACTCTCCCGCGGTCGCGACGAAAAGTAAGCATCGCTGTCTTGTTCAGAAATTTTAGAAACAAGCCCTGTAATGCGCACTTGACGCTGGAGTTTAGGCCAAAAAAATAACATGGTTGCATTCGGATTCTGGTCGAGTTCCTCCCCTTTTTTACTGTTGTAATTGGTGTAAAAAATAAATGTCTCCTCTTTCATTTCTTTTAAATAGACGATCCGCGAGGAGGGTATACCCGACTTCCCAACCGTTGATAAACAAAGTGCATTTGATTCAAGTTCCTGACCTCTCACCGCTGCATCAAACCAGTCTGAAAATAATGAAAGCGGGCACAAAGGCGGGTTTTCCAAATTATCACCCAAGAAATCTTTGTGATCATCTCGTAATTTTTTCAATTCTTCGCTCATTCTTCCTCAGGTGTGTAATTGTCCACTATTTCGCTGTCACTGTCTAAATCCTCAAAAGCTTCGTCTTCGCTCGATCCCGCTGCGCTGAATACAATACCCTTTGACTTTGGATTTTCCATTACCTCGTCAATCACTTGATTTATTCTCCTTGCCGGAGAAGCAACATCCTCTGCCCTGTACGGGAAAATTTCAACAATGGAGGAAGCTGTAATCGCCGTAATGGTGTAGTCAATCATCAAGGATGCTAAACTCTCTTGGATTCGTTCGTACGCCTCTTTTACAGTATCCGAAGATACCAAAAAGTTCTGCGCAATGGTCTTCTTTTTATCCGCTTCGTCGTCAACTTTATCATAGGAAACTTTACATTTAAACCATGTTTTTGAATCGTCGTATTGAAAAATATCCTGAAGGTCCGTTCTGGCAATTCCCATAACTAAAAACTCGCCGCGAATTGAAGAACCCAATTCCTCATATATCCGGGCTTCTGCGTCGGTGAATGTCATGGCGGCCAACATGTAGGATTCCGCCACTCTCCGAAAAGTACCATTATCCAGTTGCTTTGTATATTTCACTTTGACTGTAAACCAAGAATTCATAAATAAAAATTAGCCTACAAATATAAGCGCCACAATACCTTTTTTTTACAATTGTTGAAAAGAAAAACTTATTTAAAAAAAGTAAATGGTAAAAGATCCTCGGCTCTATCAATAACTAAGGTACGATTATCTTGATTTACCATGATGACACGAATTGGAGCGGATTGTCGCATAGAACTTTCAATCATAACCTGTCGACATGCACCGCATGGAGATATCTGCAATTCTTTAGAAATGAGTGAACCCTTGGCTACAATACAAATTGTATCGATAACTTCATTCGGATAATTTGCTCCTGCATAGAACAAAGCCACGCGTTCCGCACACAATCCCGATGGATAGGCCAAATTTTCTTGATTATTCCCCAATACTACATGGCGATTCCCTAATAAAACACTTGCACCAACTTGAAATTCACTATATGGTGCGTATGCTTTGTTCATTGCCTCAAATGCAGCATCAACAAGCTTCTGATCTTTTTTAGACAATAAATTAAAATGACTATACTGGGCGTATTTAAATGAAAAATCCATCAAAAATGCATACGGAAGGTAAAAATATAGGTTACAAGTTTGAATTTTGATAAGCGAAACAAGAATAAATCCGTAAATTCGTAGCCTATGGAATTTTCATCTTTAAACCTTCACGAAAAAGCAAGTTTGGCAATAGGTGTAAGTATTGGTCAAAGTCTAAAATCTCAAGACCTATCTGAATTGGACACCAATCTTTTGGTTAAAGGAATTACGCAAGTTTTTACGAATCAAGAGCTAAATTTTTCAGAGCAAGAAGCGAATACCGCCATCCAAGAGTATGTGAATCAACAAAAAGAAAAATTCCACAAAGTGACAAAAGAGGAAGGTGAGTTGTTTTTAAAAGAAAACGCAAACAAATCAGGCGTTAACATTACTTCTTCTGGCTTACAATATGAAGTGATCGTTGAAGGCGAAGGTGTAAAACCAACAAAAAGCGATAACGTAAGCGTGCATTATCATGGAACACTCATTGACGGAACTGTTTTCGATAGTTCGGTGCAACGAGGACAGCCCGCAACATTTGGTGTGCAACAGGTAATAGCGGGATGGACAGAAGCGCTACAATTGATGTCCACAGGTTCCAAATTCCGACTGTATATTCCTCAAGAATTAGCTTACGGAGCAACTCCTCATCCCGGAGGTCCGATAAAACCATATAGTGCACTTATATTTGATGTTGAATTATTATCTGTTAATTAGTCATGAATAAATTTTTTGTAGTTTCTTTTTTAAGTTTAGGAATCGTTTCAACCTCATGTGGAAATTCTGATGAAAGTAGTGAAAGTAGTGAAAGTACTAAAAGTGTAACAACTGCTAATGTGAATTTTAATAATAAAGAAGACACAATTTCTTATTTCCTCGGTACAACTCGCGTTGAAAATTTAAAAAATGCACAATTCTACGGTGAACTGAACAAAGAAATGCTGATTAAAGGGTTCAAAGAATCAATATCCATCGATTCGCAGACCGTTCAGAAGATGAATAAAAAAATTACTGAGCTCATCGGTCCTGATGGCCAAGATTTTAATCGCTCCAATCTTGACTCTGGGTCTTTTTATTTGGGTAAATTTGACAAGTATATGCTTGTTGTTCAACTCAAAGAATTTGGTGTTGAAAACGTTTTTAATTTAAAAATGGTAGAAAATGGTTTCCAAGATGCATTGAACGATAAATCCAAAATCAACGAAAGTGAAAAACAGAAAATACAAGAAAGGATGAGCGAGTTGGTTGAAAAAGCTTTTACGGAGAAACAAATAAACGACGGTCTAGCCTTTTTAAAAAATAACAAGAAAAATCCAAAAGTTAAAGTTACAGCATCAGGGTTGCAATACATTGTAATGAAGCCAGGAAAGGGGCCAAAACCAAAGGCAACGTCAAAAGTAAAGGTTCATTATCACGGAACCACGCCGCAAGGCGAGGTATTTGATTCTTCGGTAAAACGCGGAGAACCTGCATCTTTCCCCCTGAATCAGGTAATTCCCGGTTGGACCGAAGGCCTCCAACTGATGTCAGTCGGTGCTAAATACAAATTTTACATTCCTCAAGAACTCGCATATGGAGCAAATCCGCAACCCGGGAGCGCTATAAAGCCCTACATGCCTTTAGTATTTGAAGTAGAACTTCTAGCAATTGAAAAATAATATGAAACTACTCTTATGCTTATTTGTTGGGATAGTTGTTTTAAGTAGCTGCAACGAAAAAATTGATTTTCAGGGTGCATTTAAAGAAACTGTCGTTGTATATGGTTTACTTGATCAGGCTGATTCCCTCCACTATATAAAAGTGAACAGAGCATTCATTGGTCCAGGAAATGCCTTGGACATTGCTCAGATTCCAGATTCCAATTATTTTGACGATGTTGAAGTTACGGTTAGTGAGTATCTTGACGGAAATTTAAGTAGAACTTGGATTTTGAGAGATACCCTTGTAAATACGAAAGATACAAATGGTGCATTTTATGCACCTCAAGAAAAAGTTTATTACTTCAAAACATTACCAACAGGAATAAATGAATCCATTCAAACATCAATAGATCCACAACAATCTTCATTAAATCGATTCGGTGTTTACAAATTATCCGTTGTAGTGGATGGAGGAAAATATACCGTGAACGGACAAACAGAATTGGTTAGAGGAATTACAAGTCCTGTTACATCGCAAAACTTTACTTTTAAATTTGCAGATGATCCAGCTGAATACATTCCAACAGGAGTTACTGCATCGAATACAGGAAACTCATTTGTTTTAAACGCAAATTTGGATGTTGAATTTTATGAGCATGAGGGAACCAATGTTTCAGTGAAATCCTTTAATTGGCTTTTAGGAGAGGCAGATGTACTACCAAACAGCAGCAAAACATTCTCTGCACTTGGAGCAACTTTCTACGACCTCATTGCAGCAAATAAAACTTCGAACCCTTCCATAGATAAGCGCACATTCAAAGGTATGTGGATAACATTCACCGGTGGATCAGAGGATTTATACAATTACATTGTCGTAAATAGACCAAGCTCTAGTTTAGCACAATCAAAACCCTCGTACACCAATTTGACCATTAATAATGGAGGTAATGTTCTAGGGATTTTTTCTTCTCGTCAAACGTTAAGAGTATACAAACCTTTTTACACGTCACCTCAGCAAGCTTACATACGCGCTATTGATAAGAAAAGTACACGCGAACTTTGTCTCGGCCCAAAAACAGGAATGTTATTATTTTGCTCTAACCATCCGGGAGATAACGTTGTGAACCAAGAGGAAGCGTTCGCTTGCCAATAATATATTAAAGGGTAATTCATACATGAGCGAGCGTATTACCTTTTTTGTGGATGTCATTCTTCCAGTTCCCATACATCAAGAATTTACGTATCGTGTTCCTTTTGAATTAAACGATAACATTCAATTTGGCCTTAGGGTAATTGTACCATTTGGAAAGAACAAGTTACAAACGGGAATTATCACGAGAATTCACCAAGAAGTTCCTTCCCTTTATCAAGCTAAATACATTGAACATCTTCTCGATGAAACACCGATAATTTCTTCCTTACAATATACTTTCTGGCAATGGATTTCCTCCTACTACATGGCACCGATCGGTGATGTTATGAATGCAGCACTTCCGGCTAATTTTAAATTGGCAAGCGAAACTAAAATTCTATTGCATCCAAGTTATGTTAAGGAACTAGATTATGTTTCTGAAAAAGAAGAAGAATTGATTTCTATATTAGAAAATCGAGATGAATGTGATCTCAAAGAACTCTCTTCGTTTCTAGGAATAAAATCCATACATGCGATGATCAAGCGCTTGATTGAGCGAAACATCGTCACTACTCATGAATCGATTCAAGATCGATACACACCGAAAACAGTGACGTGCGTAATGTTAGCCCCAGAATTATTAGAGGAAGAACACCTAAGCGAGGTAATTTCTA
>VGMK01000096.1 GCA_016866375.1 Bacteroidota bacterium | reverse complement strand
TCATCTTAAAAGAGCACTTAACAACATCCAAAGAAAGTCTAAACTTCCATTTCAGAAGATAATAAATTAGTCATGTCATCCTAAAGGTCATAGGTTATGATAAGGATGAGATAATTCAGAAAAAAAAGTCAAGTCGAAATTGGTTTTTACAGATTATTTTTCACTTAATCCTATATTTAACAAGTGATACAGAGGAAAAAAAAGACTCACCAATTATTTTAACTGATGAGTCTTCGGTAGTAGAGAGGAGTATCAAATTATCGAACCTTGACGATATCTCCTATATGTCAAGACGAAGCCTGATTTGGGAGGGGTTGGGGGCTATTATCTCACTAAATGCACAAATCCATGTCCTATGGTTCCTGCTTCGGTAGTATACTTATACGTGTAAACACCGTCAAGAAGAGTTGTGCCTGAATTGTCCTCGCCATTGCAGTTATTCTGATAGTTTGTCGAAGAAAACACCACATTTCCCCAACGATTGAGAATAATTACTTCTGTGTTTTCAGGTAAATTTTCGATAGCAAAGAAATCATTGGCGCCATCCGAATTGGGCGTAATTACATTGGGAAATTCATAAGGCAAGGTTGGCGTGAGGGGCTCTGGACAATCCAACAAGCTTATGTTTTGGGTAATCGTATCCTTATGACAGTTAAATTCAACAATGGCGGTAATTTGATAAGAAGCCAAATCAGAAAACTCGTGGGTAGGATTTATGGCTGTTGAGGTATTATTGGCCCCTGAGCTCGGATCACCGAAATTCCAGGCTATTGAATAAACTGAATCACTACATTCCAAGCTAAATGTTTGAAAATTTTGATAGCACGAATCCCCGGTAATTGAAATATCACAGTTTGGCAAATTTTCCGGAAGCAAATGAACCCATTGTGGCAACGTCACCATAGTAGTTACACTTGATGGCAATTCAACGATTGGAAATAATACTTATAGTTGGAATTATGGAGATGGGGCTTCAGGCTGTCTGCTGGGATTTGACAAAAACCAAGGTGGGCAAGTGAGATGCATAGGAATAAGGTAATTCGTGTCATTTTTCGCTTTTTAACCTCTTAAACCCGATTCAATAAATCCCAATCGTTTTAATATACCGTTTTGTTCCTTGCTGCACCCTTACCTGATAAAGACCAGGAAAAAAACCGGAGAGTTGCAGGATTGGCCGTGCCGTTCCTCGCCAAATTTCTTGACCAAGTGCATTAAAAATCTCCCAATGCCTCCGGCTTTATATCCATGAACAAGGTATTGGTTTTGGCATTCAAGTAGATGTTTGGCTGCCAAGGTTCCTCGTTCAGCGCATTCATTCCACATTCCACCGGTGCCGAGTTAAGCGGTAAGGTGAATAAAATGGATGTGACCGTTGATGAGGATTTCACCGACGAAGCACAGGAATGGAAAATTACGCTGGTGCTGACATCTGAACGATGTTCAAAGTAAGTATACAGAAAAGCAGAACGCCACCTCATCGGGTGGCGTTTTT
The DNA here is from genome assembly GCA_016866375.1 of Bacteroidota bacterium. Classification (GTDB taxonomy): domain Bacteria; phylum Bacteroidota; class Bacteroidia; order Flavobacteriales_D; family Crocinitomicaceae; genus UBA952. The sequence continues at coordinate 6,027 of VGMK01000096.1, read as the reverse complement.
TTGTAAAATTATCTCCACCCTCCACCAATGGCTTTGTACAAGTATACTTTCCAAAGGAATTGATTTTTAGATAGATCCATTAGTTCAAGTTCCGCTGAAAGGGCATTTTGTTGAGAGAAAAGAACTTCGAGATAATCAGCTCTGTTGGCATTAAATAATTCTCCTGCAATCGTTCGTGACTCTTTTAATTTTTCCATTTCTCGATTTTTATTTGAAATCATTTTTTCTGTGTTTTGAATTGCAAACAAACTATTATTTACTTCGGTAAAGGCATTTAGTAATGTTTCTTGGCAGTTGTATAGTGCATCTATTTGGTTTGATGAAGCCCTTTTAAAATTCGCTTTTAATTCACCAAGGTTTATAATCGGTGCCATGAGATTTCCAAATAGCCCATAGGCAATGGATTCAGGAGAAGCGAATAGAAATCGAGTCTTGTAAGCTTGATAACCCAGACTTCCATTAATCGTCAAACTGGGATAAAACATTTTGCGTGCAGTTAGCAAATCAGCTTTTGATGCCAGGAGCTCTTGTTCAGCTTGCCTAACATCGGGGCGGTTTGAAAGTAATTGCCCTGGAATACCAGAATTTATCTGTATCGATTGGAGCTTATTCGATTGAAAAGATGAACGTTCAATTACACCATCAAATTTTCCACATAGTTTTCTAAGTTCGTTTTCAGTATAATAAATCTCTGCATCCAATTTTAGAATTTCATTCGCATAATTTAAACTTAACGATTCAAATTGCTGGACACTTAACTCAGTTGTTTTTCCAGATTCTTTTTGTGCTTTCAATACTTCAATCATCTCTTGATTCAAAAGCAAATTTCGATTTACAATGCGTTTATTTTCATCTAGACAAACTAGATTAAAATAATTCAACACAACCTGCTCTATGATCTGTGTCTTCAGCATGTTTTGAGTTTCAATTGCAGCTAGTAAACGTGATTGGGCTGCTTTTTTTTGTTGTTTCAATTTTCCCCAAATGTCGATTTCCCAACTGGTTTGAAGACCAAAATTGAAATCATTTAAATGGATTGGTATTAGTTCACCATCACCAATAGGTGTTGTAATATTTCCCGCTCCGTCCATCGTATGTAAACCAAATTTTCGTTTGGAGTATCCACCAAATACTCCAACTTTTGGTATTAGATTAGACCTCGCTTCCTGAATATCGGCTTCAAACTGAAGAAGATTATTTTGTGCTCTCAATAAGGCGAGATTTGATGTCAATGCAGAGTCAATTAATTTGTGTAATAGAGAATCTGAGAATAATTCTTTTGGAGTTACCTTAGCAGAATTGACAGAATCTGATATTTCCAGATAATTAATAGGAATCTTCTTCAAATTTGGTTCAATGGGATTCTTAAGTGATTTACATCCAGCCACCAAAATGAACAGACCGAATAGAAATAAATTATATGTTGTTTTCATACCCTTTAAGTTTTAAATATTTTCTTCTGTCAATGGAATTCGTTCTTTCATTCTGCGATTAGCGAGTTTTTCAGAGAGCGTTGCAAAGACCACGTAGAGACCAGGAATTATTATCAATCCAAATACTGTCCCTAAAAGCATTCCTCCTGCGGCAGATGAACCAATTGTTCTGTTTCCAATTTCTCCCGCTCCTGATGAAAACATGAGTGGTATTAATCCTGCAACGAATGCAAACGATGTCATAAGAATTGGGCGAAGTCGTAATTTGGTTGCCTCTAACGCTGCCTGTATCGGTGTAGCTCCTTGTTTGTGTTTCATACTGGCAAATTCGATGATTAGAATTGCATTTTTTCCTAGCAAACCAATTAGCATTATGATTGACACTTGTGCATAAATGTTATTTTCCAAGCCAAAAAACCACAGAAACAGGAATGCACCAAATACGCCAGTAGGGAGTGATAAAATTACTGGCATTGGTAGTAGGAAACTTTCGTATTGTGCTGCGAGAAGCAGATAAACAAAAACAAGACATATTATAAAAATTACAACTGCCTCATTTCCAGTGGCAACCTCATCTCTTGTTATACCTGCCCAATCGATATCATATCCTTTCGGTAGTTTAGTTTTTGCAACATCTTGAATTGCTGCAATTGCACTACCGGAACTATAACCCGGGCTTGCTTCTCCATTTAATTCAGCTGATGGATACATGTTGTAGCGGGTTATTTGGTCAACTCCGTAAACTTTTTCAATAGTTGTAAATGTGCTCAATTGTACCAATTCTCCTAAGTCATTTTTAACTGTTAACTTCATAATATCTTCAGGAGTGGATCGGTATTCTGGCAATGCCTGAATCATCACTTTATACATTTGACCAAATTTGATGAAATTCGTGGCGTATTCACTTCCAAGTAAAGTCTGTAATGAAGACATTGCATTATTTACAGTTACGCCTTTTTGAGCGGCTTTATCGTAATCTATATTCAACAAGTACTGCGGATAACTAGCATCAAAAATGGAAAATGCTGATCCAATTTCTGGTCTAGATTCAAGGTCTTTGATGAATTGTTTAACAACCGCTTCCATTTTCTTTAAATCACCTGTACCCGTTTTGTCTAATAAACGAAGTTCAAAACCACTTGCATTTCCATATCCAGGAACAGCCGGCGGTGGGAACATTTCTATTTTAGCGGTTTTTATATTCTTGGTCTTATCTTCAAGAGCAGAAATTACTTCATCTACAGTTGAATTTCGTTCGTCCCATTTTTTTAAATTGACGAGCACCGTTCCGTAAGTTGCGCCTGTTCCATCACTTAAAATGTTGGTGCCTGCTAAACTAGAAACAGATTCTACTCCTTCAAGCGTTTGTGCGGCCTCTTGAATGGTATTTACAACCTCTTTTGTTCGTTCTAACGTTGCTCCAGGCGGAGTGGTGATGGAAACGTAAAACATTCCTTGATCTTCATTGGGAATGAAACCCGAGGGGAGAATTTTACCCAAAACACCTGTTAAAAGAACAAATAGTATAAGCACACCAAAAGTGATCACTCTTCGATTGACAATTACTTTTAGTAACGTTTGAAAACGATTAGATAATCCATCATACCAACGGTTGAATCCATTAAAAAATTTTGAAACAAACCCTTTTTTGGTATTGCCATGATTTGCTTTTAAAAGAAGTGCACACAATGCGGGAGTCAATGTAAGTGCTACAATTCCTGATAAAACAATCGAAATAGCCATAGTGATTGAGAACTGTTTATAGAAAATACCAACTGGTCCGCTCATGAATGCTGTGGGAACAAAAACGGCTGACATAACGAGGGTTATGGCAATTATTGCCCCTGTTATTTCTCTCATGGCAGACTCCGTTGCTTTCTTGGGTGACATTCCTTCTTCTATTTTCGAATGAACGGCCTCAACTACAACTATCGCATTGTCAATGACTATCCCAATGGCTAAAACCAATGCGAACAGAGTAATTAGGTTGAGTGAAAAGCCAAAAAACTGCATAAAAAAGAAGGTTCCAACTAAGGAAACGGGAACCGTCAACGCTGGAATTAGTGTTGATCTGAAATCTTGAAGGAAAATAAATACAACTAACGATACAAGTATAAAAGCTTCAATTAGTGTCTTTACTACTTCATGAACAGATGCATCAAGAAATCGACTAACATCATAGCTGATAGTATAATCGATTCCTTCTATGAAGTTGTTTTCCTTCAGTTGTTCCATTTTGGCTTTTACGTCCTGAATTACCTCACTGGCATTTGATCCCGGTAACTGCTTTAACATAATGGAGGCACATGGTTTTCCGTTCAACTTCGCTTCAACATCAAAATAAGTTGTGCCAAATTCTACTTCTGCAACATCTTTAATTCTAAGAATTTGACCATCCTCAGTTGATTTTATTGGGATATTGGCATACGCTTCTTCTGTATTAAACTTACCTGTGTATTTCACTACATATTGTAAGGCATAGTTTGTTGAACGATCTGAATTTTCACCAATTTTCCCAGGGGCAGCTTCTATATTTTGATTATCTAAAGCTTCGTTGATATCGTTAGTTGAGATATTGTAAGCAAGCATTTTATCAGGTTTGAGCCAAATACGCATGGCATACTCCTTAGCTCCTAAAATGTCTGCGTATCCTACGCCTTTAACCCGCTTTAATTCCGCGAGAATATTGATGTCAGTATAGTTGTAAAGAAATTTTTCAGTTAATGAGGTGTCCTTGCTGTAAACATTCAAATACATGAGCATGGCATTTTCCTCTTTTGCGATTTTTACACCATTTTTAATTACTTCCTCAGGGAGTTCACCCATTACGGCTGCGACTCGGTTTTGAACGTTAACTGCAGCAACATCCGGATCTGTACCTACTTCAAAAATAACTTGTACGACTCCCACGCCATCATTTCCGGCATCCGAGGACATATATTTCATTCCGGGTACACCGTTTATTGCACGTTCAAGTGGAACAATGGCGGCTTTAGTAACTGTTTCAGCATTTGCACCTGTGTATTCAACGGTTACGTTCACCTCTGGTGGAGCTACACTTGGGAATTGAGTCATTGGTAAATTATTCAAAGCCAGTAAGCCAAGTAAAACTATCATGACAGATATTACTATCGACAATATCGGTCGTTTAATAAAGATGTTAAACATGATTCGAGATTTAGTTTTTGACCTTGATGACTTGACCTTCCTTCACGAGCTGAATTCCTTCGAGAAGGATTTTGTCTGTTGGACTTAATCCGTTCTCAATGACGTAATTTTCACCTAAAGAAAGACCGGGGTAAATTCGTCTCAATTTCAATTTGTTATCTTTCTCAACCACGTAGACGTAATAATTTTCTTGTATTTCGAAGGTTGCGCTCATCGGAATTAACAGGACATCTTTCAAATCGAAAGGAATACTAATTTTTCCTGTTGCACCATGTTTCAATACATTTCCGGGGTTTTTAAATCTGCCACGAAATGAAATATTACCCGTTGATTTTTCGACTTCACCATCCATCGTCTCAATTAGTCCTTTTTCGTTATGAGTTGAATTATCTGCTAATGAAAGTTCTAGTGTTTTTGATTTATTGAGAATACCACTATGAACGAAACTGAGGTATTCAGTTTCTGATACTTTGAAATACGTGAATATATCATCATTATCGGACAGCGTAGTTAACAGACTTCCTTCCTCAATTAAACTTCCCAATTTCAGTGGAATTCGATTGATATAACCTGAGAAAGGTGCTTTGATTTTGGTGAAAGATACGTTGAGTTGAGCAGTAGCGATTTCCGCATTCAATTCTTCACATCTTGCTTCGGATGCTTCTATTTTTGCTTCTGCAATTTCAACCTCAGATTTAGAAACAATGTTTTTCGTGAATAAATTCTGTACATTCCTTAATTCAACTTTTAAGGACTTTTGTTGGGCAATTTCGCTTTTTAATTGTGCTTTTGCCCGCTGAAGTTCGTCAGAATACTCTTGAGCACTTATGGAAAAAAGAATTTGACCTTCCTTAACAAAAGATCCTTCATCGACATAAATTTTATCAATGAATCCTTTAATTCTTGATCGAATTTCAACATTTTTTATCGCTTGAATTTCTGCAACATAATTCTTTTTAAAAATGGTATCAGTTTTTACTGGATTACCTACTAGGAATGAATCAATAGATTTGTTTTTTTCTTCCCCTGAACCACAGGAGTAAATAACTAAAAGCGCGATTAAAATCGCATAAATTTTTGAATTTAACATTTGAATAAATTAATAAATGAGACAAAGTGCTTCTGAGATTCAGAACCACATGATTGACTAAAAATTAATTTAAACTTGGGGAGGTTTAATTAGACCTTGCAGAAAGGGACTTAATGGGTGTGATGTATTGTAAACAATGAAATTTCTTTCTTCATTTATAAGATCAACTTTCGTATCAATTTTTAATGGAAAGTTTTGATTAAACTTAAAATCAAATTTTTTACAAAATCCGCCTTCATCATCCAAGTCATTTTCATCATGTTCAGGACAAGCATTGTAAATTCCAAGAATATCTTCCAAGACCAGCTCGGTAATTGATTCAATATCATTAAAGCT
>VGMK01000095.1 GCA_016866375.1 Bacteroidota bacterium | reverse complement strand
TTGATTTGCGTGCTTCAACGGCATGGAGATTAGCTTCGATTCCACAAGGTCAACCCGACTTATTTCCTGAGGCCTCTAATTTAAATTTGGGGCTTGGATACAATCGAAGTAAACTTGCATGGTATTCCATAGACCCGGTATTTGTACAGAATAATAATTTAACCCCGCAACATATTTCTCAAAATGCACAAATGCTCGCGGATGCGCGGATGCGATTGTTGTTAATTACTGAGCTCTTTCCAAATAACCAACCGCAACAGGGACAAATGACAAATGTTGCAACCTTAGATTTAGCATATTATCCGAATGAGCGCGGGATGTATAATTACGATACTACGGGTGTAGACTCCGCCGGGAACTTCATAAATCCAGAGTCGCACTGGGGTGGAATTTCACGTGCCTTAGCCACAAATGACTTTGAAACAGCGAATATCGAGTTTATTCAATTTTGGATGTTAGATCCTTTTAATGAGGATGCTGAAAATGTAAATCCCAACGCGCTTCATAACGGAGGTGATTTGTACTTTAACTTGGGAAATATTTCTGAGGATGTCTTGCCAGATTCACGAAAAAGTTTTGAAAATGGGCTTCCGGCTTCTACTACAGTCTCGCAGGAGAATATTGATACTACAGTATGGTCTCGCGTTTCTTCACAACAAATCGTTGTGAATGCCTTTGACAATGACCCTGAGGCGAGAATTAGTCAGGATGTTGGGCTCGATGGATGGAGAAATGACGATGAGCGTTTAATTTATTCCGCTTATGTAAATTGGGTCACTAACAATCCAAACCTAACAGCTCAAGCCAAGGCTAGAATGATCTCTGACCCCTCATCAGATGATTATACATATTACCTTGACGATAACTACGATAATCAAACGAAAAATATTTTAGAACGATATAAGCAATTTAATGGCATGGAGGGAAATTCTCCCACCACACAAATGTCAGATACTGCCAATGCGCAAGGATATCCAACCCAAGCGACTAATTTCCCAGATAACGAGGATATTAATACAGACAATAACCTCTCTGAGTCGGAAAATTACTTTCAGTACCGTGTCCGATTGCGCCCAAACGAAATGGTAGAGGGGAAAAATTATATCACTAACGTACAGGAAATTCCTGTTGGAAATAAAACGGAAAGATGGTATCAATTTAAGGTTCCAATAATTGATTTTGAGAGAAAAATAAATGGTATTCAAGATTTTAGATCGATCCGTTTCATGCGTATGTTTTTGAAAAATTTCGATGAAGAGGTGGTTCTTCGTTTTGCACGATTAGAGTTGATTAGGGGTGAGTGGCGACGTTATAATTTAGATTTGACTCAGCCCGGATTGAGTATTCAAGTAGATCCCAATCTTACTACTTTCAATATCGGAGCTGTAAATGTTGAGGAGAATTCAGAAAGAGAACCCATCAAGTATGTTGTTCCACCAGGAATAGTTCGGGAGATTGATCCTTCACAAGTTTTTCAGCGCCAAATGAACGAGCAGTCCTTGGTCTTAGATATTTGCAACTTACGAGACGGCGATGCTCGAGCAGCGTATCGAAATGTTAATTACGACGTGCGAACGTACAAGAAAATGAAGATGTTTGTCCATGCAGAAAACATTGCAGAATTTCAGAACCAGTTGCAAAGCAATGACCTTACTCTCTTTGTGCGTCTTGGAACAGATTTCGTTGAAAATTACTACGAATATGAACTCCCCTTGAAAGTTACAGATCCCTCAAACGCTTCAACCCCAGAGCAAATCTGGCCGGAGGATAACAATGTGGAAATTGTTTTTTCAGACTTAATTAATTTGAAAAAAGATCGAAATTCCAAGATTGAAAGCGGTACTCCCGGTGTTTCCTACATCATTGAGTATGAATCCTTAGATCCTCAAAATGTTGCGAGAAAAATAAAAGTGAGAGGAAGCCCCAATTTACAAGGGATGAAAACGATAATGGTGGGAGTTCGAAATCCTTTACAAAGTGATCCGGATAATATTTGGAAACCAGACAACGGTGAGGCCGAATGTGTGAACGTTTGGATCAATGAGTTACGTTTGACAGATTTTGTGAGTGAAGGAGGTTCTGCAGCCGTTGGACAGGTACAGTTGCAATTAGCTGATTTTGCAAATATTGCAGCTTCTGGAAATTACTCAGGGATTAATTGGGGAAGTGTCGAAAGCCGTGTACAAGAACGTCAGCGTAACGAACGATTGGGCCTAGACCTAAATTCAACTGTTCAATTGGGTCAATTTTTTGGAAAGAAAACAAGAATTTCACTTCCATTCTTTTATGGTTACTCTGTCGGGATTATAAACCCAGAGTTCGATCCTTTCAATCCCGATGTAAAATTGATAGACTATGATCCAGCCACACGCCGAGAGCGAGCAAAATTGGGTCAAGATTTTTCAGAGCGCAAATCATATAACTTTTCGAATGTCAGAAAAGAAATTAAGGCCGGGGCGAAACCTCATTTTTGGCGCGTATCCAATTGGTCAGCAACCTATGCTTATTCCGAACTGTTGAAGCGTGATTTCAATACTCGGTACGATATTACAAAGACGTGGAATGGTTCCCTGAATTATAACTATACATTTGCAGTAAAGCCCTGGGAACCCTTAAAAAAATGGAAACCTGTTCAAAAAAACAAAAACCTTCAATTAGTAAAAGACCTCAACATCTTCCTATTACCCAAAAACATGTCTTTTACTAACGAATTTGCACGTATTTACAATGAGCGACAAATACGAAATAACATTGTTCCTGATTATGAATTCGCCCCTGTTTATTTAAAAAAGTATGACTGGGTAAGAACGTATAATATAGGTTATGACCTTTCAAAAAGTATTAAAGCGACATTTTCTGCTGTGAATAAATCTATTTTTGAAGAGGGAAATCATGGAATTGATAGAAGAACAAACCCCAATGGCTACAGAGAATTCATGGATACCTTAAGATCGCAAGTGAATACATTAGGTAAAACTATGGATTACACCCAAAACTATAGTTTGAGTTACAACATTCCTTTTGATAAAATACCTTTAACCAATTGGCTTACTGCAAATGCAAAATATACTGGGTCATTTAATTGGCAACGAGCACCATTTGGGCAATCAGAATTTGGTAATACCATTCAAAATAATCGAAATTTAAATTTTACTGCCCAGGCTAATTTTTTAACACTTTACAATAAAAGTGCGCTGCTCAAAAAAGTTCTTACTGGTGGAAATTCCGGTGGACGGGCGAATTTGAACTTTAGAGATGGAAATGGGGACCAAAAAAATAAGGAGGGTAAAAATAACGAGGGCGACAAAGCCCAAGAAGAGTTTAAACCGGACAAACCATTGGAGGAAATGACTCCGAAGGAGCGCAAACAATTTGAACGAAAAAAGAAACGGTGGGAACGAAAAAAAGCCAGAGAGAAAAAACGAAAAGAAAACGCAAAAAAGAAAGTTAATCCAGTCGTTGGAGCTGCTTGCAGGCTGCTCATGACGGTGAGAAATATTTCTGGAACTTATGCGTTGAATGATGGAACCCTGCTCCCGGGATTTAATCAAGAGTCGAGGATTTTAGGAATGAATAATTCAACCACTGGCCTTACAGGATTTGTATTTGGTAAGCAAGGATATGACTTGCTGGGAAGGAGAACAGGATATAACGTGGCTGAACAGGCTACAGAAAATAATTGGTTGGCACAAAATCAAAATCTTAATAAGCAATATTCAGTTACGCACAGCGAAAATTTATCCTTGAAAGCGACGTTAGAACCATTTAAAGATTTTAATATTAACTTAAACCTCCTGCGCAACTACAGTATTAATGAAAGTGAATTTTACCGATGGAATAACTCCTCATCCGCATTTGAAAGCCAAAATAACTTTAAAACTGCTCAATTAACATACACAACGCTCACCATGCCTTCTGCTTTTCAAAAATTAGATCGCGAATATTCCTCTCAAACCTTTCAAACACTATTGAATAACCTACAAACTGTTTCTCAGTTCCTGGGGCAAGAAAATAGTAATTCCGTGCTGCTCCCAAATCAGTATTATGACGGTTATTCCGGATCACAACAAGATGTGGTTATTGGTGCATTTTTATCAGCGTATACCAATTCAACCGTAAACCAAAGAAGTATCAATCCTGTGAAAAATATACCTATGCCAAATTGGACTTTGAATTACAACGGATTGACGAAATTCGAGTTCACAAAGAAATTTTTAAAGAACTTCAAATTAAACCACGCTTATTCCTCAACAATTGCAGTTAGCGGTATGCAAACCAACCTTAATGCACAATTGGATATTAACGGAAATGCAAGCTCCCGAGACATCAACAATAACTTTATTTCAGAATTGCAAGTGCAGAATGTAGTGGTCAATGAGAAGTTTGCCCCATTAGTCGGATTTCTGGCAACGTGGAATATATTTGGAAAGAGCCTGACTACAAACTTTGAATACAAAAAAGAGAGGCAATCTACGCTTTCCCTGAATAATAATCAGATTACGGAAAATTTGAGTACGACCATGGTAGTAGGAACTGTACTGACCTTTCCAAAATTGAAATTACCATTCGATGGTATAAAACAAAGTGACTTGATAGTCAATGTCAATTTTAATTTTCAAGACAATATCGTAGTCGTTCGTAAGATTGTTGAAGAATTTAATCAGGCAACAAGTGGTCAAAAAATCGTTAGTTTCAAGTTGGATGCCAATTACAAATTAACAGATTTTATTTTGGCCTCATTCTATTACGAACAACGAATTACCACTCCAAAAATTCAAACAAGTTTTCCAACGGGTAATTTAAAAACGGGTATTACAATCCGCTACGATTTGAATGGTTTGAAATAATGAATATTCGTCCGGCAGCACCTAAAGATGTTCCCTTTATTTTTGATTTAATCAAAGAATTGGCATTGTATGAAAAGGCCCCAGAGCAAGTAACGAATACATCGGAAAATTTGCATTACGACTTATTCGAAGCACCAATTTGTGAGGCCATTGTGGCCGAGGAGAACGATGCAATCATTGGATTTGCTTTGTATTACACCTCTTATTCTACATGGAAAGGCAGGTGCTTATATCTAGAAGATTTTTATGTTAAGGAAAAATACCGAAAACGAGGAATTGGAAAATTGTTATTTGACGAAGTTGTGCGAATAGCGAAAGCAAAAAAGGTAAAACGCATGGATTGGCAGGTGTTGGAATGGAATGAACCAGGCCTTCAGTTTTACAGAAAAGAAAATGCATTGCTGGATTCAGAATGGGTAAACGGAAGATTATTTTTCGACGAATGAAGTTCTTCACCTTGTTTCTTTATCTTTCAGTTGGGGTCGTCTTTTCTCAAGTTGCGCCGCTGAGCACACAAGAAGAGGAAATTGCAGAACCTAGTAGCTATGGTATTTTGAACGATGCCCTCAACGAAGTCAATGTTCTAAACGATTGGCGGGGAATATATTTGAAAAAATACGGGCAGAGTGCAAACGGTTTTAAATGAAAGAAACAATCAAAAGTTCATTCAAATGATTGGAGAGAAATAAAAATGAGGTTCTTTTTTGTTATTATTTTGGTTATTTCAAATGTTGTTAGCGCACAGCTTACATTTGAATTTCGATGGGGTGAACAAAAAATAATTCCCGAAAAAACATACTATTACAAGAGTGATTCAATACAATTTGAAGAATTGAAAGCTTATCTGTCTGATATCTACATTGAAAGTCAAGAAAGGCGACAAAAAATAGCAGATGTTTGGCTCATTAATTTTGAGGATGCTCTATCAACAAGCTTAAATACAACGTTAGAAGATGAATTTCCCAGAACCGTGTTCTTTAATTTTGGGCTTGATAGTCTATATCATGTAAATATGGATTACACAGGAGATTTGGATCCGGTGCACGGGATGTATTGGGCATGGAACACCGGTTATATTAATTTCAAAATGGTTGCTAGATGTTCCAATGCGGCGTCTAAAAATGGGCGAGTAGATTATCATTTAGGGGGATATTTAAAACCAAATCAAACGACACACCCCATAGAATTTAAAATGAGGAGCTCAACAATTTTATTGGATTTGTTACCTTTGTTTGACAAGGATATTATTCGGCCTGAGGTTATTTCTAGTATTGTTTTACCGGGAAAGGAAGCCAACAGGTTAATGAAATTTTTGAGTAACACGTTTCGGCATGATTGAGAAGTTCTTGGTTTCTATTTTTTTAAGTCTTCTTGTATGGAGATCGGTGGATGAAACTTCTCCGTTTTATATTCCTGAAGGCTGGCCAGAGCCTAGTTATTATTTCGAAGGGAATCCACTGTCAAGAGCAAAGTTTGAATTGGGTAGAAGTCTATTTTATGATCCGATTCTATCACGTGACAGTACCATTTCATGTGCTTCATGTCACGTTCAGTTTTCTGGATTTACACATGTTGACCACCCTCAAGCACATGGAATAGATGGCTTGGTTGGAACAAGAAATGCGCCGGCATTGATAAATTTAGCGTGGTTAGATCAATTCAATTGGGATGGAGGTGTGGCGAATCTAAATGGGCATTCAATCAATCCCATTACAAATCCTAAAGAGATGGATAACAGCATGGAGGATGTATTAAAAAAATTGAATAATTCGCCCTACTACAAGAGACGATTTCAAGAGGTTTGGGGTGACAGTGTAATCTATACTCCCTATCTTCTCAAAACCATGGCAGCTTTTACGGTATCGCTAATTTCAGCAAACTCAAAATACGATCAAGTTCAACTTGGGAAGGAGCAATTTACGGAACAAGAAACGCGGGGATATAAATTGTTTCAAAAATTTTGTAACAGCTGTCATACAGAACCCCTTTTCACTTCCGGACAATTAAAGCGGAATGGTCTTTCATATGACAGTGAGCTAAAAGACTCAGGGCATAAAATGATTTCGGGTAAAAATAAAGATTCATTGCTTTTTAAAGTACCAACACTGCGAAATATTGAATTTAGTTATCCGTATATGCACGATGGAAGGATGAAAAAATTAAAAGAAGTTTTGCAACACTACAGCAATATTCCAATGATTAAATCCAAGGTAAGTAAAGAGCTGAAAGTTTTGAAAAAACCTTTCTCTGACCATGAACAAAAGGACTTACTTGCATTTCTGAAAACACTTTCGGACAAGTCGTTTTTGTACAATAAGGAATTCATGTTTCCTAAAAATGAACGCTAAACAAAATTAGATTTGCAATATAAAAAAAACTATTAAACAACGATTTATGAAGACGAAGATTATCCTATTTATGATTGGAACTTGTCTTTCCGCACATTCCCAACTGAATCCGGCAATTACAAATTGGCTTCAAAATACAACCCAAACAGGAGCTTATTATACAACCGGAAATTCTACCCCTATTAGTAATAATATTTTGGTTAATTGCCAGGAAATTCAATATTCAGCCAATTGGGTATACGTTAAAACAAAAGGTATTCCCAGTTATGTTACCGGACCGTTTCAAGACGGAAATCCATCCCAAGTACAAAATCAAAACGCAATCTATAAAATTTCTCTAAATCCAACCCCAAACACCGGTAATCCAACAGCCACATCCGGAGGAAACATTGGTATATTTATCAATGGAGTTTCCTTGTTTGATTACCGTGAC
>VGMK01000094.1 GCA_016866375.1 Bacteroidota bacterium | reverse complement strand
AAAAGTTAGTGGAGCTTTTTTATCAGTAGATTTTCGGTATTACCTTCCTAAAATTAAAAATGCCGGTCAACAACCGCTCGTTAATCCGATTGAATAATTCTATTTATTCCCAACTGATTTAAAAGATGATCAGCGCTGTGTTAAATGCCGAGAGGTTACCCAAACAAGCAACACAAATCGTTCACATTATTGCGAGATTGCAAATTATCTGCCCATTTATTTTTTTTTTATTTGAAAGATCATTACTGAATTGCCCCCACCGTCTGTTTTGCCTTGAGATGTAACTACAAGGTATTCTCCGTTAGGAGATATACTCATACCAACTGGGAAGGAATCTGCAGCAATCTCCGCAACAACTTTCATAGACTTCGTGTCAACGACAACGACTTTCGACAAAGTATTTACTGCTGCGAAAATATAGTCTCCTTCTGGAGAAAGACTTATAGTTCTTGCCCCTGTTCCTACGTACGTTTCCGACCAGTTTTCAAACTTAACGGATTGCCCTGGATGCTCGATACGAAATTTAGTCAATTCGCGCCATGATGCTCGCTGAACATATCCGGGTTTATTTGCGCTCAAGAATAAATATTCGCCAGAAATTACGATATGTCTCAAATTAGATTGCATTCCCGTTACATTTCCGAGGCTACTAAAATCCCTTGTGTCAAAAATTGATATTCCACCTCCACCCCCCATTTTACCTACAAACAAAAATTTTCCGTCAGGACTAAACGTTGTGCCCCTTAAACAAAAACCGCAATCAGCATCTCTGTCAACTTTTTCCGTATTGCCAAAATTCATTTCCAGTCGTTTGTCAACTATACAATGATTGATATATTGAAATTTGAATGGATCATCTGATGAAATATCTATTATTCCAACGGTATTATCCCCCCAATGCGTGACGGCAATGAAGCGATTATCAGGAGAACATGCAATCATTTTTGGTAACGGTCCGGTGGGCATTACTCGAACAATCTCATCTGATCGGGTATCAATAATAGCAACGGCTGATGGACATTGAGCATTCAAATCGTAACTTCTCCGGTAATACGTAATCCATAAATAATTTCCGTCATGTGATAAACAACTTTCAACAGGCTTTCCCAAAAAATAATTCCTGTTCTTTATCTCACTACTTCCAAAGAAAGAATAACCAAATACGGAGGATTCATTATTCAAAAATAATTTTCCAACGTTACTTTCGTCAAATTGGTGACGAATCACCTTCGTTTTGTTAAACGTTTTAGCATCGAACACACCTGTCTCGTGCCCCTCTAAGGAATTAACATAAAATTTGTCCCCACTTTTTGAAAAAATAACAGACTTTGGTGAATTTATTACTGTTTCATACACATCATTTTGACTTGTCGGCCTTAAGTTGTAACTCTGTCTTCTTGCAATTAACTCCAGTGTAATCTCACCACTACCGGAGGACTTGGTTCCTAATTTAATGTGCTTGATTTCTTGAGAAAAAGAATATACAGTTATGCAAATAAAAAAAATGGAAAGAACTCTCATAAACCTGATTTAAAAGTTTTCAATGGATAAGCACTTTGGCACACAGTTTCTGAAAAATAGGCCCTCTTCTCTTTTAGGGAGATGGATAAAGCGTTCATCGAGCATTCATTTTGAAGATCGTCCTTTTTCAGCCAATAATTTGCTATTTGAAGGTCGAAAAACTTACCACCAAATGAAATAAAGGAAGTAGATTCCTTGCTAAATTTGGAAAAATCCTCTAAATTCCTGTTTAAATAATTCACGATTTCATCGGCTTCAGCCTTTGTAGGAAGAATGATTTTTTTGGATTCGTAAAGTTTTTTTGCAGCGTGGTAATTGATGTAAATTTCTGAGTTGCCGTTTGAAAGGAGTACTTGATACAAAGGTTTATGTTCCCTCGATAAAGATTCCCATTGCAAAGGGTTGTGAACTTTAATCAACCCTAAATTATGCAATTCTTTCTCAGAAAAGGTCGGTTTTTGAAAATATGAGTTGTCAATTTCAATACCTAATGTATCAGAAACAATATATTTCTTCTCACTTGAGGGTTGCTGAGTACAAGAAAAAGAAGATAATATTAAGACATGAATCAAATTGCGCATGATAAAATTTTGGCGAATCAATCCTCGTTTATAATATGATCGTTCTGGTCCACCTCCCTTACCCCTCTGGCAATTCGATTCGACTCAACATGATGTCGAACCGTAGTAAAAACTTTCTCATAATTTGGAATTCCGTTCAGCTGAAAATTATGATCCGACTGATCACTTGTCGAGAGTTCAATAGAACCAATTCCAACCATCCGTTGAATTAAATTTCGTCTCATCTGCATATCTTTCACGCGATACAACTCTAAATTTGTCGTAGTCCGTGAAAAGATACCTTGCGTTTTTTCAATTCGCTGACTAGTTACCCGAAACCTCGTAGTCTTCAACAATAAAACGTGGTACAAAGTGAAAAATGAAAAGAAAAGAAGTGCAAGTAGCGATAAGTAGAAGAGAAAATCCCAATCATTCACGCTGCATTTAATTGTAGCGTATAAAAACAGTATAATTCCTGCTCCCCCTAATGAGTACCAACCAGCATTTACCCAATGAGATGACGATACTTCAAAAATATTTTTTTCCTTTTCTAGCATTTCTTTTTTCCAAATGTAAAAAAAAGCACCGAAATAGATGTTATCAAAAACTTTTCATTACTTCGCCATATGTAAAAATTGTATTTTGCGTATTTTACTCCCCTTTGCTTTTTTATTTCTGATCTTTTCATGTCGAAATGAAGAGGATTCAGCTCGCATTGAAGAAAAGAGGCATATCAAAATTAAACAGAAAGAGACCATTAAATCCGATTCGTCCGTGCTTACTGAGGCTTTACCTGCTGCCACTGTAAAGGGTAAGAAAGGAAAAGTATTACAGGCCTGCATAGGAACATACCAATTAACGTCGATTGAGGCAAGTATCGGGGCCAATGGGTTGCTTGATTATAGAAAAGAGTACGGAGCATGGAGGGCAAGTGGCTCAGCTATTTCAGACGGTATGCGCGAATCGTATCCCATAAATCTTGATAGAAACACAATTTCAGAATTGAATAACTTTAGTATTGATATTGACAATAATCTTAATGCACGTGTTCTAATAAATGAAGAACCTATTATTGAAATCCCTTACAAGGAATACCAATTAGACTTTAAGTTGAAAAACAATGGGAAAGACTACATTCCTTTGCCGGAAAACATAACGAAATTCACCACTTTTTCGAGTTTTTTTCTTTATCTTCTTGCGACGGATAGGTTATCAA
Source organism: Bacteroidota bacterium (assembly GCA_016866375.1). Lineage (GTDB taxonomy): Bacteria > Bacteroidota > Bacteroidia > Flavobacteriales_D > Crocinitomicaceae > UBA952. Next base: position 4,345 of record VGMK01000094.1, on the reverse strand, counting down.
AAAATATCATGAACAAAATAGACTTACTATCCTTAGGCACCGATGTCGCATTACTCCGCTATAATCGAAAAGAGGCACAATTCGAACTAAATTTATTCATAGGCGAATGTTGTGATAATTCATTGTACATATTTAAAAAATAGGTGGTTATTCAATAATAATTTCAACACGACGATTTTTAGCCTTATTTTTCTTGTTATTGTTCGAAATTAATGGTTCATGCTCCCCTTTCCCCAAAACCGCGATATACCCGAATCCTTTCTGATTCAACCACTTTTCAACAGATGAAACACGCTTTAGTGATAAGTTTTGATTATAAGAATCGGATCCAGTATTGTCCGTATGACCCATTAAGGTGATTTTTTGTCCAACTTTATGATCCAGTATAATTTGGTTCAAAATAGTCTCAGCGGCAGGGTTAAGCGTATACTCATCGAAATCAAAATTTACTATGTAGCTTCCATTTTTGGTTTCAATAATTTCTTTTTCTTTAGGTTCTTCTTTATTTTCTTCAACAACTGGATGGGGCTCTTCGATAATTTCAGTTCTCGGCTTCATCTCTGTTGAAAGTTGACTAATATCTGCATAATAAATATCTAAATCCCGAATTAGAAAAGCTGCATTCCCATTTTTTGTAATCACAAATCCTTGATCGTCTGCATCCGTGTTAAAAGGTTCACCGAGATTTAAAATTTCTCCCAATTTGCCGTCGACGATCGTTGTTTTATAAATATCTAATCCACCAAAACCTCCATATCCATCCGATGAAAAATAAATAGTGCTGTTATCTGCTGCAATGAATACGGCCCTTTCATCTCCTGAAGTGGAGACTCCCAATATTTTAGGATAAGACCAAACACCCTCTGAATTTAAAGAATAAAACAAATCCATTTGCCCATAATAATCTGGACCACACGCTACAATAAATAAATTTCCATCTGACGAAATTGCCATTCCGTCTGTTCCAAAACCCGAATACATTTCGTACATATCCCTAAAAAACTGAGCGATACCTCCGCCTAAGCCAATAGGTTCTTTGAAAGCGCCTTTTTCAATTTTCGCTCGAAAATAAGGTCCGTTATTACTTATCCAGGTATTATTCCAACTTTGAAAATAAATGCTATTTCCATCTGCTGAAAGTGAGGGTTCATCCTCTCCATTTGCAGTGTTAAGTTCATTCATGAATATCGGTGGAGACCACTCACCCCTCAAATTTATCGAACTCTTGTATAAATCTCCATTTCCTCCTATTTTATTTACACTTGAAGGACGCGTACTCATAAAATAAAGCGAGGTTCCATCTGGAGAAACACTTAAATTACATTCTCTAAAAGGAGAATTTAATACCTTAACCGGAGCTAATTTAACATGCTGTCGATGTGTTAATACTTTCACGTCTTGACCCCAGACAGTTAATTGAAAAAACATGAACGAGAAAAGTGTAAGATTCTTCATAGTTTTTTTGTCATTACATAATTCATGCCTGATGTTTTGTTACATAAAATTTGAATTGGCGTTTTGTTAAATAAGTGTTAAGGCATTTAAAATAAAACCGGATGGCATAGCATTTGAAAAGTCTTTGGCAGCACCGTAAAATAAAAGGCCATGAAACTATTAACAAATGATCAAAACTTCAAAAATTTTTTGAGAAATCAAGACATGTGGAAAGTTATTGGCATCGGAAGTCAGTGGATTTCAATTGAACAAATGCGAAACACAATCTCAAACACAAATTATATTTGTGAATTCATCCTCGCAAATTGTGATTTAAAAGGTCATAAAATTCAACCGAATGCACAACCATCCGTTTTGAAATATCAGTTATCGAACTACCTGAAAGATTTGGATGGCTTACAGTTATTTTACCTTTACGAGGCACTCATGGATATCGATGCAATCCTAAACGATTTGTTAAACCTTCACGAATCGGATAGACTCGAATTTTTAGTTGCTCTCACAGGAAAAGGAGAATGGTATTTGAAGATATTGGACCAAGAGATTTGTAGCAATTAAAAACACTACTACAAGGGTTTTTGTTATAATTTCATAAAAAATTAGTTCTAGCTAATTTGAATCTTCATATGTATTATCTTTGAAAAAAAAACTATGAGTACTCTTTGGATTGTCATTATTGTAATTGCCGTAATTATTATTTGGATTGTTTTTATTTACAACGGACTTGTTGGACTACGGCAAAATCGAGAAAATGCCTTTGCTGACATCGATGTGCAATTAAAACAACGTCACGACTTGGTTCCACAACTCATTGGAGCGGTTAAGGGATACATGGAGCACGAAAGAGAAACTTTGGAGGCTGTAACCAATGCACGACAGCGAGCAGTTGGGGCTTCAAGCATCAACGAAAAAATTTCTGCGGAAAAGGATTTGTCTCAGGCACTCTCGGGACTTAACATTCAAGTTGAGGCCTATCCAGATCTAAAGGCAAGTACCAACTTCATGAATCTTCAAACTGAATTAGCAGATATAGAGAACAAATTAGCTGCCGTTCGCAGATTCTTTAATTCTGCAACAAAAGAGTTGAATATTGCGGTACAAAAATTCCCTAACGTTATTTTTGCCGGAATGTTTGGTTTTAAATCCGAGGCAATGTTTGATTTGGGCGAAACGAGCCGCCAAACCATGGATAAAGCCCCAGAGGTAAAATTCTAATTTTACAAATGTCACAATACGTTGGCTTACAACAACAAATAAATCGAAATAATACGCGATCTGTTTTACTCGTAATTGCTTTTCCAGCACTCATTCTAGGTGCCTTCTATGCTATTGTAGCATTTGGCGCGCGCAATGGCAATGGAACCTTTGATGCAGATTTGGCCAGCAAGGCTTTTATTTCCGGCTTACCCATGGTGATTTTTGCTGTAAGCATTTGGTTCTTGATTGCTTTCCTTTCCCACAGCGCCATGATAAACCTTGCTACGGGTGCTCATACACTAGAGCGTAAAAACCACATGCGTGTTTACAACCTTACTGAGAACTTGTGTATGGGTGTTGGTATGAAAATGCCGAAACTTCAAATTATTGAGTCAGATGCGCTTAATGCATTCGCAAGTGGCATCAATGAGAAAACCTATACCGTAACACTAACTAGAGGAATAATTGATAAATTAAACGATCAAGAACTCGAAGGTGTGATAGCTCACGAATTGATGCACATTCGGAACCGAGATGTTCGGTTACTTATCGTCAGTATTATCTTTGTGGGTATTTTCTCATTTCTAATTCAAGTTACATTCAGAAGTTTATTGTACGGTGCAATGTCTGGAGGTAATCGACGAAGAGACGGGAAGGATAGTGGAGCTGCTCTCATGGTTATCATTCTTATCGTCTCAATTGTAGCTTATATTTTGAGTTTATTATTCAAATTTGCATTGAGTAGAAAGCGAGAGTATATGGCTGATGCAGGAGCGGCTCAAATGACGAAAAATCCATTAGCACTCGCATCAGCGTTGAGAAAAATATCCGGTAATGCAGAGGTAGAGGCCGTAAAAAGTGAGGATATTCAGGAAATGTTTATAGAAAATCCACCCGGTAGCTCGGCAGGTTTTTTAGGGGAAATGGGGGCACTTTTTTCAACGCACCCACCCATTGAAAAACGTATTAAAGTATTGGAGCAATTTTAGTATCTGAAATTGCATTACAAAATATTCGAGCCCAATGAAAAAATTATTAATAGCAACTATTTTCTTCAGTATATCACCATTTTCCTTTGGACAGAAAATAAAAAAAGTAGCATTTTACAACGTTGAGAATTTATTCGACACACTTGATAGTTCAAACGACGATGCGGAATTCCTGCCTTCGGCTGCTACAAGTTGGAATACCTCGAAGTACAATCAGAAAATCAATCATATTCAACAAGTTATTCGTGATTTAAAATATCCAATTGTGCTCGGCTTATGTGAAATAGAAAACAAAACAGTTTTAGTAGATTTAATCAAAAGAAAAAAGTTCAAGCGTTACAAGATTTCTCATTTTGACAGTGAAGATCCGCGAGGGATTGATGTAGGATTATTGTATGATGCATCAAAAGTTAGCTTAATTGAAAACGGTGTTATACGCTTTATCCTTCCCGGTGAGGAGAAACCGAGTACTCGCGATATCCTTTGGAGCAAGTTTCTATGCAAAAAAGATACATTATATATTCTGGTTAATCATTGGCCAAGTCGTCGAACGGGTACTGAAGAATCTGAACCTAAAAGAATTTGTGCCGCTCAGAATGCCACAATTTTTATAGATTCATTATTAGCTAATGACGACGAAACAAAAATTATTTTCATGGGAGATTTGAACGATTATCCCGAAGATAAGGCCCCTCAACTAATAG